>JALRBB010000023.1 GCA_023257915.1 Quisquiliibacterium sp.
TGACGCGCCAACTCCGGAAGGAACGCGGCAACAAGCCCCTCGCCGATGCTGAAAAAATAATTCGACGCAACCACTGCGAAGATCGCCAGAACGATCGTGCCCGGTTGGGCAAAGCCCAGCGCGCAGGTAGCAACGACGCAACCGACTGTCGACAGCAGCAACAGCCGCTTCTTGGCCGCATGGGCGTCGGCGTAGGCACCGATCGCCGGTGCACTGAACAGCACCAGCGCATTGGACAGTGCGAGCGCCAGCGTCCAGGCCAGCGTCGCCCACGAGGCATTGCCTGCGACCACCCCGACAAAATACGCATTGAACACCGCAGTCAGCACCACTGTGGTGTAACCAGAGTTCGCAAAGTCGTACATTGCCCAGGCGAACACTTCGCGAGGCGCAACTCCCGGATTCAATGCAGATCGGTCGAAAATCGCCATTCGGATTTCTCACCTGGGAATGAACGCAGCCCCGAATTTAACCATGCGCTCCATCCGCTTGTCGCTCTGAAGGAAGCCTAGAATCGGACGATGAACCTCGATAACGAAAATCTGCCGCAGGCGGCTCCCTACGCGGCACTCACCCCAGACCTGCTCCTGGACGCGATCGAGTCTGTCGGCGAGCGCTGCGACGGACGAGTGCTGCAACTGAACAGCTTCGAGAACCGGGTGTTCCAGATTGGGCTGGATGCTGGCGGCTTCCTGATCGCGAAGTTCTACCGGCCAAGCCGCTGGAGCGACGCGCAGATTGACGAGGAACACCGCTTCACGCTCGAGCTGGCCGACCACGAAATACCGGTGGTCGCTCCGCTGCGCCATCATGACTCGACGCTGCATCGGTTCGGTGGATTCCGATTCGCGCTGTACCCGCGGCGCGGTGGTCGCGCGCCCGAACTGGACGATCCGGCGACGCTCGAATGGATCGGCCGGTTCATCGGGCGGATCCACGCGTTCGGTGCGACTTCACGCTTTGTTCACCGTCCGGCGATCGATCTGCAAAGTTTCGGGCTGGAGCCCACGCAATGGCTGCGCGAGCACGGCTGCGTTGCCGAATCGCTGCGACCCGCCTGGAACGCGATCGTCGATCAGGCGCTGGACGCGGTGCATCGTGCTTTCGACGAATCGGGCAAGCTCGCAATGATCCGCTTGCATGGCGACTGTCATCCCGGAAACATCCTGTGGACCGATGCCGGCCCGCATTTTGTCGATTTCGACGACGCCCGAAGCGGACCCGCGATCCAGGATCTGTGGATGCTTTTGTCCGGCGAACGCGGATCGATGACCAGACAGCTCAGTGATGTGCTGGCAGGCTATGAGGACTTCGCCGACTTCGACCGGCGCGAACTGCGGCTGCTCGAACCGCTGCGCACGCTCAGGCTGATTCATTACAGCGCCTGGATCGCGCGCCGGTGGGACGACCCGGCGTTTCCGGCGGCGTTTCCGTGGTTCGGCAGCGAACGCTACTGGCAAGACCGCATCCTCGAGCTTCGAGAGCAGCTCGCGGCCATGAGCGAGGAACCGTTGCAGGTCTGAGCGACGCTCGCGCCGCGCCGATTCAGCCCGCCAGCGCGGCGCGAACCTGCTCGAGCGCCGACGGATCCTCGATCGTGGTCAGATCCCCAGGGTCGCGCCGCTCGCACAGCGCCTGAATCGCACGGCGCAACACCTTGCCCGAGCGGGTCTTGGGCAACAGCGTGACAAAGTGGACTCGCGCAGGACGCGCAATCGCACCGAGCTGCTGGTCCACGACCTTCATCACCTCGCCTTCGAGCGCCAGTCGCGTCTGGCTGGCCTCGTAAGGCGCCGGATCCTTGAGCACTGCAAAGGCAACGGCAACCTGACCCTTGAGCTGATCGGCGACTCCGACAACCGCACATTCGGCGACCGCCGCATGGCTGGAGATGGACTCCTCGATCTCACGCGTGCCAAGCCGGTGACCGGCGACATTGATCACATCGTCGGTGCGACCAAGAATGAAGTAGTACCCGTCGTCATCGCGCACTCCCCAGTCGAAGGTTGAATAGACCATGCGCCCGGGAATGCTGCTGAAGTAGGTATCGACGAAGCGCTTGTCATCGCCCCAGACGGTCTGCATGCAGCCAGGAGGCAGCGGCGGCACGATTGCGACAACGCCTTTCTCGTTCGCGCCGACCTCCTCGCCGGTCTGCTCATGCAGCAAACGCACGTCGTAGCCGTACATCGGCATGCCTGGGCTGCCAAGACGGGTTGGCGTCTTTTCAACGCCATGCGCCACCGTCAGGATCGGCCAGCCAGTCTCGGTCTGCCAGTAGTTGTCGATGATTGGACGGCCCAGTCCTTCCGAAATCCATCGCGCGGTCGGCTCATCGAGTGGCTCGCCGGCCAGAAACAAGGCGCGCAGGCTCGAGGTGTCATGCGCGCTCAGATAGGCCGGATCCTGCTTCTTGAGTACCCGGATCGCCGTCGGCGCCGAGAACATCACAGTGACTTTGTACTGCTCGACCAGCTTCCACAGAATGCCGGCATCCGGTCGAACCGGAGTGCCCTCGTAGACGATCGTCGCCATCCCCGCCAGCAGCGGGCCGTAAACAATGTAAGAGTGACCGACCACCCACCCGATGTCGCTTGACGAGAAATAGGTCTCCCCAGGGTTTCCGCAATAGATGTGCTTCATCGAAGCCGCCAGCGCCACGGCGTAACCACCGACATCGCGTTGCACGCCCTTGGGCTTGCCGGTCGTACCGGATGTGTAGAGCGTGTAGCTGATTTCGTTCGATTCGAGCCAGGTGACGGGAACCTGAGCTTGTCGGTGCCGATCGCGCAATTGTGCATAGTCCAGATCGCGGCCATGGATGCGCCGCATCGGCGCGAGGCCGCGGTCGACCATCAGAACCTTCTGCGGCTTGTTACCCGCAAGCTCGATTGCCTCGTCGAGCAGATGCTTGTACGGCACCACCTTGCCAGCCCGCGAGCCCGCATCGGCCGACACAATCATGCGAGGCGTCGCGTCATCGATGCGGCTTGCCAGGCTATGCGATGCAAAACCGCCGAAGACCACCGAATGAATCGCCCCGATCCGTGCGCAGGCATACATCGCAAAAACCGCTTCGGGAATCATCGGCATGTACAGCAGTACCCGATCGCCACGGCCTACACCTTGCTCGAGCATGATCGCCGCCATGCTCATCACTTCCTGATGCAGTTGCGCAAAGCTGTAGGTTCGCTCCTCACCGGTCTCGGTCGACACATAGATCAGCGCGGGTTTGTCGGCCTGTGAAGCGAGATGCCGATCGATCGCGTTGTAGCAGAGATTGGTCTCACCACCGACGAACCAGCGGGTAAATGGCGGATTCGAATAATCGAGCACACGTTCAAACGGCTTGTGCCAATGGATCAGGTTCGCCTGCTCCGCCCAGAACCCTTCGCGGTCCTCTATCGATTCGCGGTGAAAACTCTGCAGATCCATCTGATCGCCTCCCGGTCGCGTGTTTACTTATGTTGCGCTGCATTCTAAGGCCCGCCCTTACGCTTTGCTGACGAATCAGGCGGCATTTTTTGACAGGATCGGAGCCTTTGCTTAACCTGCACCCTTGCTTTCGTGCCCATCCCCGTTTTTCTGCGTTTCGATGTTGCCCAAGTCCGTCAAATCACCACCAGCCGCGCCCGGTTCAGGTCTCGCGTTGTCGCGCAAGATTTCCTGCCGGCTTATGCGCGCGCTGGCATTCGTGATGTTGCTCGCGAGCTTTCACACGCCGACGCTGGCAAGCGGCTTTGATCTTCGATCTGACACCACAACCGCCGGGACCGAGCTCGTGCTAAGGGCGCTATCGTTGCTCGGCGTGAATTACAAGTTCGGCGGTAGCTCGCCTGACACCGGCCTTGACTGCAGCGGACTGGTTCGACATGTGTTCCGGGAAGCAGCGGGACTTGGTTTGCCGCGCCGGGCGGTCGACATCAGCAAGGCCGGGGAAGTGATCCGCAAGGATGAACTCAAGCCGGGCGACTTGGTCTTTTTCAACACCTTGCGCCGCGCGTTCTCCCATGTCGGCATCTACATCGGCAACGGCCAGTTCGTTCACGCACCGTCCAGGGGCGGCGGCGTTCGGGTCGAGGACATGTCAGACCGCTACTGGCGAAAGCGCTTCAATGGCGCACGACGGATGCTATCTGCCAACGACGCGCCTGCGACATCAGAGCCACAGTCGGCATTCAGCTTGCTGCCGGCGATTCAGCCAGCAGCCTGGGGCGGCGTGGCATCCACGTCGGATGGTTTCAGTGCGAACGGAAACCCTGTGCCTTCGGAAGGCTTGAATCTTCCTTCCTTGCCGCGCTCGCTAGCGGACGACCCTCCTGCCCAGCGCGAATCCGGCGGGTCCGCAAACAGCCAACTGTATTTGCACTGAGCGCCTTTTCCCGAGGCGCGAGTATCGGGCAAAGCCGCATTGGCTCGAGCCGGTTTGTCTCAAGCGCCGAGTTGCGTTGAATGCCGTGTTTACCGTGCCCCACGGCCCTTTGATGCCGCCTCCAGAGACTTAAATCTATTTGCGAATAGTTCTCATTCGCGTTATAGTCTATCGACGCACACATTCTCGTCTCCCCGTATCGAGGAATCCGTGTGCGTGTTTACGCCGAAAGCACCGTCCCTACCCAACAGGATCGAAGGTTTCATGAAACTCCCGCGTTTTCGCAGCGCATTTGCCGCTGCGACCAGCATTCTGCTGTCCGTTGCATTCGGCAGCGCGCAGGCAGCAGACAAGATTTTGAATCTGTACTCCGCGCGCCACTACCAGACCGATGAAGCGCTGTACGCAAACTTCACGAAACAAACCGGCATCCGCATCAACCGGATCGAGGCTGGTGACGAGGCCTTGCTCGAACGACTGAGAACCGAAGGCAAGCAAAGTCCGGCCGACGTCGTGCTGCTAGTGGATGCGGCACGGCTTTGGAAGGGACAAATCGAAGGCCTTTTTCAACCGCTAAAGTCATCAACCCTGCAGGCACGCATCCCCGCTCATCTGCGCGCCAAGGACGACGGCAATGGTAGCGAATGGTTCGCCTTCACGACCCGCGCCCGCATCATCGTCTACAACAAATCCAAGGTACAGGCGAACGAAGTGGCCGACTACCAGTCCCTCGCCAGTCCATCCCTCAAGGGAAAGGTCTGCACTCGTTCCGGCATGCATCCGTACATGCTTTCGTTAATCGGCGCGATCTCGGAGCATCTCGGCGAGGCTCAAGCGCAGGCATGGGCCGCTGGCGTCGTGACCAATTTTGCTCGCACCCCGCGCGGTGGAGATACCGATCAAATCCGGGCCGTTGCCAGCGGCGAGTGCGCAGTTGCCCTGACCAACACCTACTATCTCGCCCGTCTGATGCGATCCGACAAACCCCAGGACAAGACAGTCATGCAGCGCATCGGCTTCGTGATGCCAAACCAGTCAAACTGGGGCACCCACCTGAACGTGTCGGGCGGCGGCATTGCGCGCAACGCTCCGCATCGTGACGAAGCCGTCAAGTTTCTCGAGTACCTCGCCAGCGACCAGGCACAAATCTACCTGGCCGATGGCAACAACGAGTGGCCAGTCGTGCCTGGCGTCAAGAGCAGCAATCCGGCCCTGGCCGCACTAGGCGAGTTCAAGCAGGACACCTTACCGATCGGCTCGATCGGACGCAGTCAGATCACCGCAGCGCGCATCATCGACCGGGTGCACTGGCGCTGAGCGCTGCGACGATCTTGACTTCAACCAGATACTCCGGCCGGGCGAGCCTGGCCTCAACGGTTGCGCGCGTTGGGGTCTGTCCCGCCGGCACCCATTTGTCCCAAACGGCATTCATCGCCCCAAAATCATCGATCGTCTTCAAAAAGATGGTCGCCTGAAGGATTTGGGTCTTGTCGCTGCCGGCTTCGGCCAGCAGGCGATCGATCGCGGCCAGAACCTGACCGGTCTGGCCTTCGACATCCTGGGATGGATCATCAGCCACCTGACCGGCCAGATAGACGACACCATTGTGAATCGCGACCTCTGACATACGGGGGCCGACGTGCAGACGTTGGATGGACATTCGAAGAACTCCTGTCGGATTGGCGAACGCGATTAGTCGTTCAAAAAGTTTTCGACGAGCGCAATTTGCTGGTCGCTGATCAATGTGGGCGCATGCCCCACGTCCGGGATTTCGACGATCCGGGCACGCGGCCCACGTTGCTGCATCGTCGCCGCGGTTTGCTCACTGAGGATTGCCGAAGTTTGTCCACGCAGCACACGGACCGGGCAGCGGATTGCGTCGTACACCGGCCACAGATCCGCCGCGGGCGCTGCAGCCGCCGCCTTGAACGCGACTGCAATCGCAGGGTCATAGTGAAAGGTCCAGCGTCCGTCTCGCTGGACAACGTAATGCTGTGAGAGGAAACGAAACTGCTGGTCCGTGTGAACCCCAAACTCCCCCATCCGGCCACGCAGATTACGCTCACCTTCCTCGAAGCTAGAAAACGTCGGATCGTCACCAATGTAGGACGCGATGCGATCCAGCCCGACCTGACCGAGTACCGGTCCGATGTCGTTGATGATCAGACGATTCAGCGCATTTCTCGGCATCGATGCGAGGATCATGCCGATAATGCCGCCCATCGAAGTCCCCAGCCAGGTCAATTCCTCGACATCCAGACGGGCGATCAGCGTGACGCAATCGGCCAGGTACTGAGGAACCGAATACAGCACTGGATCCCGTGCGAAGTCCGACCGTCCGCGGCCCAGCATGTCTGGGCAGATCACCCGATACCGGTCTGAGAGGTGCCGAGCCAGCGGATCGAAATCACGCCCGTTGCGCGTCAATCCATGCACGCACAGCAGCACCGGCGCATCTGGATCCCCCCACTGCGTGTAAGCGATCTGGTGCAAGCCCAGAGGGCTGGCGCAGGTGACGTGATGCAAGGACGGTTCGGCCATGTAGCCCCCTGTAAAATCAGCGCTGAATGTTAACAGGAGCAATCATGCTGAAAGGAAAGACCGCCTTGGTCACCGGCTCGACCAGCGGCATCGGGCTGGGCATGGCACGGGCGCTGGCTCGTTCGGGCGCCAATGTCGTGCTCAATGGATTCGGCCCCGCCGATGAAATCGAAGCACTACGCGCCGGGATCGAGCGCGAGTTCGGTGTTCAGGCAGCCCATGATGCCGCGGACATGACGCGCCCTGAGCAGATCGAGGCAATGATCCAAACTGCACAGGCCCGCTTCGGTTCCGTGGACATCCTGGTCAACAACGCGGGCATTCAGCATGTCTCTCCCATCGATCAGTTTCCCACTGAGCGATGGGATGCGATCATCGCGATCAACCTCTCATCGGCGTTTCATACGATCCGCTGCGCGCTGCCGGGCATGAAGGCGCGCGGCTGGGGGCGAATCGTCAATATCGCCTCCGTACACGGCCTGGTCGGGTCAATCGACAAGGTTGCGTATGTCGCCGCAAAGCACGGCATCGTCGGGCTGACCAAGGTGGTTGCCTTGGAAAATGCACGCTCGAAAATCACCTGCAATGCGATTTGCCCAGGCTGGGTGCTGACCCCATTGGTGCAAAA
>JALRBB010000057.1 GCA_023257915.1 Quisquiliibacterium sp.
GGCGGTGAGATCCCGCCGCGGGTGCTGGCCGCCGGGATCCCGGCCAAGCCGGTGCGCGAGCTCGGCGCGCGCGACCTGGCCGGCAAGCGCCAGGGCACTGACCTGTATGTGGAACTCGCGCAACGTTGCAAGGCTGGGTTGGTGCGTACCGACCCGCTGAGCGCGGTCGAACCGGATCGCCAGCGCACGCAATGGAGTTTCTCGGCAGATTGATCGCGGATGGTTGGCTTGGTCGATGATCATCGATCCGCCGGTCACGCTATACCGAACGGCCTAGTCCACTCGCGTGATCGACTTTCCGCAGAGCGCACGGCAAGCTTTTGTCATGCCGATCGATCCCCGCCAGTTGCTGCTCGATGCGCTTACCGATGCGCGCAATGAGCTTCCGCCCGAAGAGTTTTCTGATCTCATCAAGATCATGCTGCGCACCTTCACGCAGTCCGAGGTCGACGAGCTGCTGGCTGAGCTTCCAGCTGAGCTTCCAGCTGAGCTTCCGGAAAACCCTGCCAGCTGAGCATCTTGCCCTCAGCGTTCTAACCAGCTGGCATCCCCTGGCGCCCGTCTGCGTGTGGGCCGCGATTGCGCGCTAAGACAATGGCTTGCGCAGCAAGGTTCTTGACCGCAACCCCGCCACCCTTGACAGGCATCGAGCCGAAGCTCTAGCGTCGCATATCCTTCGAAGCAATCCTGCCGATGACAGATCCGTCCATCCTCGTTGATGCTGCACCCTGGCGCCTGTCCGGTGTGGTCTATGGCACCTTGCTCAATGACCCTGCCACGCTGGCGGAGCTCGGCGATGCGGTGCATGCCGCGCCGTACAAGGCTCCGCCCAGAGCGCCGGTGCTGTATCTGAAGCCGCGCAACACGCTCACGCAAAGCGGCGCCGCGCTCGAAGTGCCGGCCGATGGCGGCGAGCTTGAGATCGGCGCTGCGCTGGGCATTGTCATCGGCCGCACCGCCTGCCGAGTGTCGCAGGCCGACGCGCTCGCGCATGTCGGCGGCTGGATGCTGGTGGCCGACCTGTGCGTGCCGCACCGGGCCTTCTACCGCCCCAGTGTGCGTTTGCGCGCTCGCGACGGCTCCTGCGTGCTCGGTCCGCGGGTCGTACCGCGCGATGCGATTGCCGATCCGGATGCGCTGGAGCTTTCCGTTAGCGTCGATGACCTTGCGGTGCAGACGGTACGCACCGCGACCATGACCCGGTCGGTGGCCCGCCTGTTGCAGGATGTCACCGAATTCATGACGCTGCGTCCCGGCGACTTACTGTTGCTTGGCCTGGCTGCAGGGGCACCGCGGGCGCGGGCCGGCCAGCGCTTTGCGATCGAGGCACCGCAGCTTGGCCGGCTTACCGGCGAGCTCGTTCCCGAAGGATTTGCAGCGGGCGGGCGGCAGCCGGCAACCGCTGGCGAGAACGCAACGCAAGCTGCGCAGGTGCGCGCATGAAGACCGCCCGTGTGGCCTACGCCGGTGCGCTGCATGACGCGCAGCCGCATGAACGGGGCCTGCGGCTGGCCGATGGCCGGGTGCTTGCCGAGCAGGATGTGGTCTGGCTGCCGCCGTTCGAGGTCGGCACGATCATCGCGCTGGGCCTGAACTATGCAGACCATGTGAAGGAGCTGTCCAAGGAGCTGACCGTCACCGCCAAGGACGAGCCGCTGGTGTTCTTCAAGGGCCCGGGCGCGCTGGTCGGCCATCGCGGCATGACCCGCAGGCCCGGTGACGTGAGCTTCATGCACTATGAATGCGAGCTGGGCGTGGTCATCGGCCGCACCGGCCGGCGCATCGCGGCCGCCGACGCGATGGCGCATGTGGCCGGCTATACGGTCTGCAATGACTATGCGTTTCGCGACTACCTGGAAAACTGGTATCGCCCGAACCTGCGTGTGAAGAACCGCGACTGCGCCACCGCGGTCGGTCCCTGGTTCGTCGACGCGGCCGACGTGCCGGATCCTCACGCGCTCGCGCTGCGCACCTTTGTGAACGGTGAACTGACGCAGCAGGGCAATACCGCGAACATGGTCCACGACATCGGTGCGCTGATCGAATACCTGAGCGACTTCATGACACTACAACCGGGTGATCTGATCCTGACCGGTACACCGGACGGGGTAATCGATGTCAAGGTCGGGGACGAGGTCGTCACCGAAATCGAGAGTATCGGCCGGCTGGTCAACACGATTGTCGGCGACGAGGTCTTCGGGCGATGAGCGCCGCGCCGCAACCCGGCAAGGAGGCCTGAGTATGGGCAAGCTGGCGCTGGTCGCCAAGATCACGCATGTGCCGTCGATGTATCTGAGCGAGCTCGACGGCCCGCGCAAGGGAACCCGCCAGGACGCGATCGACGGCCATGTCGAGATCGGCCGGCGCTGTCGGGCGCTCGGCGTCGATACGATCGTGGTGTTCGACACGCACTGGCTGGTCAACGCGAACTATCACATCAACTGCGCGCCGGCGTTTGCTGGCAACTACTCGAGCAATGAGCTGCCGCACTTCATCGCCAATATGCCCTACGGCTTCGAGGGTAACCCGGCCCTGGGAAAACTGCTGGCGCAGTCCTGCAACGAACTCGGCGTGGAGACGCTTGCGCATGACGCGACTTCGCTGGCGCCGGAGTACGGCACGCTGGTGCCGATGCGCTACATGAACCAGGACCGGCACTTCAAGGTGATCTCGGTATCGGCGCTTTGCATGGCGCATTACCTGAACGACAGCGCACGCCTGGGCTGGGCGATGCGCCAGGCGGTGGAGCAGCACTATGACGGAACCGTCGCGTTCTTTGCCAGCGGCTCGCTGAGCCATCGTTTCGCGCAGAACGGGCTGGCACCGGAGTTCGGCT
>JALRBB010000061.1 GCA_023257915.1 Quisquiliibacterium sp.
GGCGTGTCTGAAGGCATCAAGCAGGCACTCAAGCAGTTGGCAAGAAGCTGAATTCACGCAGATGATTGAGCATGACCGCCTGATATCGCCGGCCGCAGGATCCCCGAACGAAGAGGCGATCGAACGCGCGTTGCGTCCGCGCCGGCTAGACGACTACGTTGGCCAGGCCCGGGTGCGCGAGCAGCTCGAGATCTTCATCACCGCGGCGCGCAATCGCGGTGAGGCACTCGACCACCTGTTGCTGTTCGGCCCTCCGGGTCTGGGAAAAACCACGCTCGCTCACATCGTGGCCGCGGAGATGGGGGTCAACCTTCGCCAGACATCCGGTCCGGTGCTTGAGCGACCTGGCGACCTGGCGGCGCTGCTGACTAACCTGGAGCGCAACGACGTTTTGTTCATCGACGAGATCCACCGGCTTTCGCCGGTCGTCGAGGAAATCCTTTACCCAGCGCTCGAGGACTACCAGATCGACATCATGATCGGCGAAGGCCCGGCGGCACGCTCGATCAAGCTCGACTTGCAACCATTCACGCTGGTCGGAGCGACTACCCGGGCGGGCATGCTGACGAACCCATTGCGCGATCGCTTCGGGATCGTCGCGCGGCTGGAGTTCTACAACGAAGACGACCTGGCCAGCATCGTCGCGCGCTCCGCGCAGTTACTCAACGCGATGCTGGACTCGGCAGGTGCCCGCGAAATTGCCCGGCGTTCACGCGGCACGCCGCGTATCGCCAACCGGCTGTTGCGCCGGGTGCGCGATTACGCCGAAGTCAAGGCGAACGGACGCATCGACGCGAAGATCGCCGACGCGGCCCTGCGCATGCTGGATGTCGATCACGCCGGCTTCGATCTGATGGACCGCAAGCTGCTGCAGGCCGTCATCGAAAAATTCGCGGGTGGCCCGGTTGGCCTGGACAACCTCGCTGCGGCGATCGGCGAGGAGCGCGACACCATTGAGGATGTGCTCGAGCCCTACCTGATCCAGCAGGGCTACCTGCAACGGACCCCGCGAGGCCGTATCGCCACTCTGTTGGCCTATCAGCACTTCGGCGTCACACCGCCGCGCGGCGGCACCGACGAACTCTGGGGTGCTGCGACGTGAGTGATAAAGACCTGCGTCTGCCTGACTGGCACAGGCTTCCGGCGCCGGTCTACGAGACACGCGTTCGGGTGTATTACGAAGATACCGATGCTGGCGGCATCGTCTACCACGCGAACTACCTGCGCTATTTCGAGCGGGCGCGCACCGACTGGCTGCGGAGCTTAGGCGCAGTGCACCGCGAGCTTGATGCGGCGCACGGGCTGCTGTTCGTGGTTCGTGACATGGCGCTCGATTACCGCGCGCCAGCCAGGCTTGACGACGAAATCATCGTTGACGTGCGGGTGCTCGAATCACGCCGCGCGACGATGCGCCTGGCCCAGTGCGCACGCGCGCTGGATGCCGACGAGCCGCTGGTGCTATCTTCGCTGCGCGTGGCGGCCATTGATCGTGCGAGCGGGCGTCCGGCTGGATTCCCCCGCTGGCTGAACGAGCGGCTCGACGCCGCGAACCCCGCCTGAGTAAGATTCCGGCCCGAGTATGATTTTTGCCCACGGTTCTCACAGGACACCACCTTGCACACCGAACTTTCGATCATTTCGCTGATCAGCAACGCCAGCGTGCTGGTCCAGCTGGTGATGGCGCTGTTGCTGATGCTCTCGCTGGGCTCATGGACAACCATCTTTCGCAAATGGCTGCAGATCCGCGAGGAACGTGCGGCCACCGAGCGCTTTGAGGGAGACTTCTGGCGAGACAGGGATCTGGGCGCGCTGTTTCAACAGGTACGCGAGGGCAAGCGCGAGAGCGGTTCGCTTGCCCGGATCTTCGAGTCTGGCATGGCCGAGTTCATCAAGACCCGCCAGCAAAGGCCCGGGGATGTCGCAGCAATGCTCGACGGCGCACGGCGCTCAATGAAGGCCGCATACCAGCGTGAGATGGACTGGCTCGAGGCGAACCTCGCCTTTCTCGCGTCGACCGGATCGGTTAGCCCCTACATCGGCCTGTTCGGGACGGTCTGGGGCATCATGAACTCGTTTCGCGGGCTGGCCAACGTGCAGCAGGCCACACTCGCGTCGGTCGCACCCGGCATCGCCGAGGCCCTGGTGGCGACCGCAATCGGCCTGTTCGCGGCAATTCCGGCCGTGGTCGCATACAACCGGTTCGCACATGATATCGACCGGCTGTCGACCCGCTTCGACACCTTTGTCGACGAGTTCCTGAACATCCTGCAGCGGCAGGCTCGCTGATGCCATCAATCGGACAACGTGGCAATGGCTCCGGTCGTAGCAGGCGACTGGTCAACGACATCAACGTCGTCCCATATATCGATGTGATGCTGGTGCTGCTGGTGATCTTCATGGTCACTGCACCGATGATGCCTCCGGGTGTGATCGACCTGCCTCGCGCCGGAAAAAGCAATACCCGGCCTGATGCTTACATCGAGTTGGAAGTACGCGCCTCCGGAGAGCTACGCCTGAAAAGCGTGAACAACGCCGACTCGCAGGAGCGACGGGTCGCCCGCCGCGAACTGTCCGACGCACTGCAGCAGTTGCGAGCAGGCAGCGACATCCCGGTCGTCGTCAGTGGCGACAAGTCGGTGCGTTACGAGACAATCGTCGAGGTGATGGACGAGTTGTACCGCCTGAACGTTCCCCGGGTCGCATTGATGGTCAAGCCGTCAGGGAACTGATCTGTGCCCCGTCTTCCGAAAGGGCACCCGGCGCGCAGAGCCGGATCGCCCGCGAACGACCCGAGCGATCGCTGGGAGGGGCCCACGCACGAGGATGCCGCCGAGTTCGGGGACAGTGCGCAGGCAACCGGTGTCCGCGGGCAGACGATCCAGACACAGGAGCGCCCCACGCAGCGCAGCCTGAGGGCATTCGCGCTGGCACTTGCAGTCCACCTGGTGCTTTTTGCAATGCTGTTCGTCGGCATCCGCTGGCAGACACAGCGACCGGTCGCGATCCAGGCAGAACTCTGGCGCCCTCCTCCGACGTCGACCCCGGAGCCGGAACCGCGCCCCACGCCCGTACCGAAGCCAGCTCCGGAACCTGCTCCGCCCCCTGCGCCTGCGCCTGCGCCAGAGCCACCCAAACCGATCGCCGATACACCGCCGGAGCCAAAACCTGACATTGCGCTCGAGCGCGAAAAAGAGCGCAAGCGGATCGAGAAGGAACGCGAAGAGGCGGAACGACTGCGGCAACAGGAGGCCGAGCGCAAAGCTCAGCTGATGGCCAGAGCATGTGGTAAAACAAACATCCATTCTCTTGAGCCAGAAGATTTAGCTGCATTAACAAT
>JALRBB010000113.1 GCA_023257915.1 Quisquiliibacterium sp.
CCAGGAAGCCACCCGCGCCAGCGTCGGAATACCCTCTCCAGCAAACGCAGGCGAATGCCAACGCCCCGCATCGAGGCGGGCAAGCTCTGAATACCCGATGCCGGCCACACGACCGCTGCCATTCGTGGTTCGATCGAGAACCGGATCATGCATAAGCACCAACACTCCGTCGCCGCTGAGCTTGACGTCGAATTCGAACATCCGATAGCCGAACTGTGCGCCATGGCGCAGGGCCGCCAGCGTGTTCTCCGGCGCCAGCTTGCCCGCGCCACGGTGCGCAACCCAGCCTGGATACGGCCAGTGATCGAAATCGACGCTCACGAGGCGACGCGCTTGCCGGTGTCAGCGTCGAACCAGTGCAGATGCTCGGGGCGTTCCTTCAGGGTCAGACGATCGCCCGGCCTGGGTGCCGGCCGCGTCGCATCGATACGCAAGGTGAACGACTCGCCGCACAATCGGCCATAGACCAGTCGCTCTGCGCCCAGCATCTCGACGACTTCAACCTGCAAGCGCCATCCAGAGGGGTCCTCGCCGACAATATCGGCATGCTCGGGCCGCATGCCGAGCGTCAGCGGCCCCTGCCTAGGGGCAGCAACCGGAAGCGTGACCGACCCATCACCGAAATCGAAGCGGTTACCGTTGACCACGCCATTGACCAGGTTCATCGGCGGCGAGCCAATGAAACTCGCCACGAAGGTGGTGGCCGGCTCCAGGTAGACCTGCTCAGGGGTGCCCACCTGCTCGACGACGCCAGCATTCATGACGATCATGCGTTGGGCGAGCGTCATCGCCTCAACCTGGTCGTGGGTGACAAACAGCGACGTGGTGCCGAGATCGGCATGCAGTTTCTGGATCTCGAGTCGGGTCTGCGCACGCAATTTCGCATCTAGGTTGGACAACGGCTCGTCGAACAGATAGACCTTGGGCATGCGTACGATCGCACGCCCCATCGCCACCCGCTGGCGTTGACCGCCCGAAAGCTGGCGTGGCTTGCGCTTCAGGTAGTCGGACAACTCCAGGATGCGCGCAGCCTTTTGCACCCGCTGCTCGATCTCGTCGCGCGGAACCTTTGCGATCTTCAGCCCGTACGCCATGTTCTCGTAGACCGACATGTGCGGATAGAGCGCGTAGTTCTGAAACACCATCGCGATATCGCGCTGCGCCGGCTCGATGCGGTTGACCACACGCTCGCCAATGGCGATCTCGCCACTGGTGATCTCCTCGAGCCCTGCCACCATGCGCAGCAAGGTGCTCTTGCCGCATCCGGACGGACCGACGATGACGATGAATTCGCCATCGGCGATCTCGACGTTCACGCCGTGGATGACTTCCAGATCGCCGTATGTCTTGCGAACCTGCCTAAATGAAACGCTAGCCATTACCTGCCTATTTCTCTGTTTCGACCAGACCCTTGACGAACCACTTCTGCATCAACACCACCACCAGCGCCGGCGGAAGCATCGCCAAGATGGCAGTCGCCATCACAAGTTGCCATTCAGTAGCTGCATCGCCGCCGACCATCATCCGCTTGATGCCGATCACGGTCGTGTACATCGATTCCTCGCTGGTGACCAGCAGCGGCCACAAATACTGGTTCCAGCCATAGATGAACTGGATCACGAATAGCGCCGCCATCGAGGTCTTTGAAAGCGGCAGCACGATATCGCGAAAAAATCGCATCGGTCCGGCACCATCTACCCGCGCCGCCTCGGCGAGTTCGTCGGGAATCGTCATGAAGAACTGCCGGAACAGAAAGGTTGCGGTGGCTGAGGCGATCAAGGGCACGGTCAGACCGGTGTAGGTGTTCAGCAACCCCAGATCCGCGATCACCTTGAATGTCGGAATGATGCGCACCTCGACCGGAAGCATCAGGGTGACAAAGATCCTCCAGAAAAAAAACATCCGCAGCGGAAACCGGAAGTACACGATCGCGAACGCGGACACGATCGAAATCGTGATCTTGCCCAGCGGAATGACCAACGCCATCATCAAGCTATTGATCAGCATCTGAGCGACCGCTGCCTTAGAGCCCTTGGTCGATCCTGCCGTCAGCACCTGGCTGTAGTTTTCCAGGAACTGATCTCCGGGCCAAAGCGGCATCGGCGTGCGCATCACGGTTTCCAGCGTGTGCGTGGACGCAATAAACGCCACATACAACGGCAAGGCGATCAGCGCGACGCCTGCGATCAGCACCGCATGCGAGAACACGTTCAGCAGGGGGCGATTCTCGACCATCAGTACTGCACCTTGCGCTCGATGTAACGGAACTGGACGACGGTCAGCGCAATGACGATCAGCATCAGCACCACCGATTGCGCCGACGACCCACCGAGATCGGCCGCTTTCACGCCGTCGTGATAAACCTTGTAGACCAGCACCTGCGTAGCCTGCGCCGGACCGCCTTGCGTGGTCGCGTCGATCACGCCGAAGGTGTCAAAAAAGGCGTACACCACATTGACCACCAGCAAAAAGAAGGTGGTCGGTGACAGCAGCGGGAACACGATCGTCCAGAACCGGCGCGACGGTCCAGCCCCGTCGATCGCCGCGGCCTCGATCAATGAGCGCGGAATCGATTGCAGGCCGGCCAAAAAGAACAGGAAGTTGTAGCTGATTTGCTTCCAGATCGAGGCAATTACCACCAGCAGCATCGCCTGATCCCCGTGCACCACCCAGTTCCAATCGACACCGAACCCCTTGAGCACATAGGTGATGATGCCGATTGATGGCGCGAACAGAAAGGCCCACAACACGCCGGAGACAGCCGGCGCGACCGCGTAGGGCCAGACCAGGAACGTCTTGTAGGCCAGCGAGCCGCGAATCACTCGGTCGGCCATCGTCGCCAGCAGCAGAGAGATCGCAATACCGCCAAACGCAACGAACAGACTGAACACCGCGGTGACGCGGAAGGACTCGAGATAGTTCGGGTCAGCGAACAGGTTGGCAAAGTTGCGAAGCCCGACGAACTGGGTCTTCAGCCCGAACGCGTCCTGCAACTGGAACGAGAACCAGACCGCCTGCGAGGCGGGCCAGAAAAAGAAGACAACCGTGATCACCAACTGCGGAGAAACCAGCAGATAGGGCAACCAGGCCGAACGAAAGACGACGCGTTTTTCCATCGGACAATCAGAGAAGGGCGCGCCGTCTGAACAGCCGACTGCGCGAGATCGGCAGCCAGGTCGCGCGGATCAGGCGCCCCGCGACCTGGCCGGACCCGGAGACCCGGGCCCGCCGTGCCTGCTTACTTATTGGCTGCCTCGAACTGACGCAGGATCTGGTTGCCGCGCTTGACCGCGTCTTCCATGGCGAGCTTGGCGTCCTTCTTGCCTGAGAACACCGCCTCCATCTCTTCCTCGATCACGGTACGCCCCTGCACAAAGTTGCCGAAGCGCAGACCCTTGGAGTTCTCGGTCGGTGCCTTGTTGGTCAGCTGATCGATCGCAGTGTCACGTCCCGGATTTTTTTCATAAAACCCCGACTTCTTGGTCATGTCGTACGCGGCCTGCGTGATCGGAACATATCCGGTACCGGTATGCCAGTCCATCTGGATCTCGGACTGCGACAAAAAGCCCATGAACTTGGCCACGCCTTTGTACTCAGCCGCTTTCTTGCCACCCATCACCCACAGGGAAGCTCCGCCGATGATCGAGTTTTGCGGCGCGCCCTTCACGTCGTCATGGTAGGGCAGGAAATTCGCCGACCAATTGACTTTGCCGGCCTTGACGATGCCGCCGATCGCGCTCGAGCTGCCGGTGAACATCGCACATTCACCACCGGAAAATTTCGCATCGCCCTGGCTGGTGCGTCCGGCATAGACAAACTGTCCCGCTTTGGCCATGTCGGCCAGCATCGCGATGTGCCGAACATGCAATGGCGAATTAATGCTGAACTGGGTGTCCATGCCGGCCATCCCATTTTGCTTGGTACCGATCGGCACGTTATGCCAGGCACTGAAGTTTTCGATATGAACCCAGGACGGCCAGCTGGTGGTGTAGGCACACGCATGGCCGGAGGCCTTGAGCTTGTCGGCGGCAGCTCGCACTTCCTTCCAGGTCCGCGGCGGCTTGTTCGGATCGAGCCCGGCCTTCTGGAACGCATCCTTGTTGATGTAGAACATCGCGGTCGAGCTGTTAAACGGCAGTGACAACATGTCGCCGTTGGCATCGGTGTAGTAGCCGGTGACGGTCGGCAGATACGCCTTCGCATCGAACTTCTCGCCGGAATCCTTCATCACCTTGGCCACCGGCACGATCGCACCCTTGGCGGCCATCATCGTCGCAGTGCCAACCTCAAACACCTGCAGGATGTGCGGCGAACTGCCAGCGCGGAATGCCGCAATTGCTGCAGTCATCGACTCCGGGTACGAACCCTTGTAGATGGGAACGACCTTGAAGTCTTTTTGCGAGGCGTTGAACTTGTCGGCGAGACCATTCAGACGCTCACCGAGCGCACCGCCCATCGAGTGCCACCACTGGATTTCAGTGGCAGCCAGGGAAGAGGTCGAAAACGTGCACGCAATGGCGAGCGCACAAGCTGCAGGAACCAGTTTCACGGGAGTCTCCTTCGTCGGAAGCAATCTTCGACGGACGCAATCTTGATTTATTGAGATGACATCAACATGACCAGCATGATGAAGTGTGTAAACTTTACAACAACATTTGTCATATTTTCAACAAATTCGGGGCGCCCGGATAGACGCGACGCCCCCTCATACGGGCAAAAAACTCGCCCCGGTCCGCATCCTGCCTGACAACGCACGTTCCCCGCAATATGCGAGCAGGCAGGTCATAGATCCTTGCTAGAAAGTTATCGGCAACCCCCATCCGGTCATGGCCATTTGGCTAGAGCATCAGTTATTCTCAGCGCGCAGCCTGGACCGCGAATGCGCGCGGTGTTGCCGTATCACGGTCCTTTGCCATCGAACCAAGACTGTCGTTCAACTAGGAGACTCTCTCATGCGGACTCGTCTTTATTCCCTTGCCGCCGCCTCGTTAGTAGCAGCCGGCACCCTCGCCACCCCGGCCGCCCACGCAGGCGCCACGGTCGACGCAATCAAGCAGCGTGGCCAGCTGGTGTGCGGTGTCAGTACTGGTCTAGCGGGCTTTTCGGCCGCTGATAGCCAGGGCAAATGGACTGGCCTTGATGTCGACGTGTGTCGTGCTATTGCCGCCGCGCTACTGGGCGACGGCAACAAAGTGAAATTCGTGCCGTTGACCGCTCCGCAGCGCTTTACTGCGCTTCAATCCGGTGAAGTCGACATCCTGTCGCGAAATACGACCGTCACGATGTCTCGCGACACGTCGCTGGGCCTGACCTTCACTGGCGTTACCTATTACGACGGCCAGGGCTTCATGGTTCCGGTCAAAACCAAAATCACCAGTGCCAAACAACTCAAGGGCGCGACCGTCTGCGTACAGGCTGGCACCACCACCGAGAAAAATCTGACGGATTATTCCCGGGCGAATAATCTTGATCTGAAACCGGTGGTTTACGACAAGCTGGAAGCATCCAACGCCGGCTATTTCTCGGGTCGCTGCATTGCCTACACCACTGACGCATCCGGTCTGGCCTCCATTCGCAACAAGGAGGCTAAGGATCCCAAAGAGCATGTGATCCTGCCGGAGCTGATTTCCAAGGAGCCCCTTGG
>JALRBB010000197.1 GCA_023257915.1 Quisquiliibacterium sp.
CGAGCACAAGGTAGGTGATCCTGAGCGAATTCGGTGGGGCTGCGCGCGTCCAGGATCAGATCGAATGCGTCCAATCGCTCGATTGCTTGGTCTACCGTCAGAAGTTCTGCGTTTTTCATCGCGTTGCGATTTTAGGCTCTAGTTGCGTTCTCGGTGAAATCGACACGCAAGGCAGGCGGCGATTGGGAGACCAAGTACAATCGCCTTGAGTGACGGCAAGGGCATGCTGCGAGTCGAAATCGTACGCAGCACAGGCTCGCGGTCCAACGGTCAGGAGTCCCGGGTGTCGATGAAGGTCTTCAATCTTCGCTGTGAGCATGAGCACGCGTTCGAGGGGTGGTTTGCGTCTGGCGAGGCCTTCGAGTCGCAGTCGAGCAGCGGCTTGCTTGAGTGTCCGGTCTGCGGTTCCTCCGAGGTCCAGCGAATGCCGAGCGCGCCACGATTGAATCTTGCCGCAACAACTGCGCCAGACAAGAGCACGACACAGACCGCTGACCCACCGTCTGGCACCGACCTTCAGCAGATGTGGCTGAAGATGGCTCGGTACATCCGCGAAAACACCGAAGACGTTGGGGAGCGCTTTGCCGAGGAGGCTCGCAGGATGCATTACGCGGAGGCGCCGGAGCGTGCCATTCGCGGTGAGACCTCGCGCGAACAGGCCAGGGAACTCGCCGAGGAAGGTATCGAGGTGTTCGCGTTTCCGATGCCCAAGGGGCAGGGCGGCCCGTTGCAGTAGAGCTGCGTCGGGTCTGGCGCGAATGCTCAAGGGTCAGCGCTTTTCGTACTGCTTGCTTCCGAACAGGATTTCGCGAGCCTTGCGGTCGTAGCCTGGTTTGCGCAGGTCGGCGAGAATCTTCACGCCTCGCTGCACTGCGGGTCGGGCACTGACCGAGTCGAACCATCGGGCGACATTCGGAAATTCCGCAAAATCGACACCATGGTTCGCGTGCACGCGGGCCCATGGAAAGATTGCGATGTCCGCGATCGTGTACTGTCGGCCGGCAACGTAGGCACCGGTTCTGGCTAGTTGTCCATCCAGGACGCCGTACAGGCGCCGTGCCTCGTTGGTGTAACGCTCGATCGCATAGTCGATCTTGGTGTCGGCATAGATCCGAAAGTGATGCGCCTGGCCAAGCATCGGACCGAAACCACCCATCTGCCACATCAGCCACTGCAATACCTGATACTTGCCCCGATCCGAACGCGGCATGAAACGCCCGGTCTTGGCTGCCAGATACACCAGGATCGCGCCAGACTCAAACAATGCGATCGGTTTGCCGTCCGGACCATCGGTGTCGACGATGGCCGGCATCTTGTTGTTCGGGCTGATTGCGAGAAAGTCGGGGTCGAATTGCGCTCCGGCGCCGATGTCGATCGGATGAACCGCATACGACAAGCGGCACTCCTCGAGCATGATGTGGATCTTGTGGCCATTGGGTGTGGCCCAGGAATACAGATCGATCATTGCGACCTCCGGATCGGACGGCTGAAGCGACTGATGCAACGACAACGGCCCGCAGCGGTAGCGGGCCGTTGTCATTGGCAGATTTGCCTCGAAACGCCTCAGGCGCCTCGGGTGATCGGCATTTCAACCTTCTCGGCAGCGCCAGGCAGCGAACTATGCTTGGCCAGTTCGAGCTTGGCAATCGCGCTGCGATGCACTTCGTCCGGACCATCAGCCAGGCGCAGCGTACGCTGGTGTGCATACATGCTGGCGAGCGGGAAGTCACCGGAGACCCCACCCGCACCGTGTGCCTGGATTGCCCAGTCGACGATCTGGCAAGCCATGATCGGACCGACCACCTTGATCATCGCGATCTCGGCCTTGGCCACCTTGTTGCCGACGGTGTCCATCATGTAAGCGGCCCTGAGGGTGAGCAGGCGAGCCTGATCGATCATGCAACGGGCGTCAGCGATTCGCTCATGCCACACCGACTGTTCGGAGATGCGCTTGCCGAATGCGACACGCGACGACAGTCGACGGCACATGTACTCGAGCGCCCGCTCGGCCACGCCAATCGTGCGCATGCAGTGATGGATCCGGCCCGGTCCGAGTCGACCTTGAGCGATCTCGAAGCCACGGCCCTCGCCGAGTAGAATGTTGCTGACGGGAACGCGAACATCCTTGTAGACGACTTCGCAGTGACCATGCGGAGCATCGTCGTAGCCGAACACCGAAAGTGGGCGCAGGATGGTGATTCCCGGGGTGTCCGCCGGAACGACGACCATCGACTGCTGGGAGTGGCGTGGGGCATCCGGATTGGTCTTGCCCATGAAGATGAAGACCTTGCAGCGCGGATCGCCAGCCCCCGAGGACCACCATTTGCGACCATTGATCACATAGTGATCACCATCGCGCACGATGCTCGACTGAATATTTGTTGCGTCCGACGAGGCGACGTCCGGCTCCGTCATCGCAAAGCAGGAGCGGATCTCGCCGCGCAGCAGCGGATCGAGCCACTGGCGCTTGATTTCCTCGGATGCATAACGCTCGAGGGTTTCCATGTTGCCGGTATCAGGGGCGGCACAGTTGAATACCTCAGGGGCGAAATGGACACGGCCCATGATTTCGCAAAGCGGTGCGTATTCGAGATTGGACAATCCCTCGGGAACCCGCTCAGAGAACGGCAGGAATAGGTTCCACAGCCCAGCCTTTTGCGCCTTGGGCTTCAGTTCCTCGACAACCTTGGTCGGGATCCAGGCGTTACCATTGCGGCGGTTCTCTTCGATCTCCGCATGAAACCGTTCTTCGTTCGGATAAATGTGCTCATCCATGAACGCGAGCAGTCTGGCGCGCATCTCTTGCACGCGGGGTGAATATTCGAAGTCCATCTATTACCTCCTCGGTTGAATTTCAATGATGCAGTCGCCGGTCGGCTCATGCGCCGACGCGGAAAGTTCCTGATGAGCGCAATCGGTCAGCCTGCCCGCTGCGCAAATCCCCAGCCTTGTTGGGCCAGTGGCCTGACGCGGTCGGCCGATTCGGGCGCCGTCGAGTTCGATGCGGTGCCGTCGACCACCCGTTTCACGATACCTTGCAGAATCGCTGCCAGTCTGAACATGTTGTACGCAAGGTAGAAGTCCCAATGTTTCATCAGTTGGGCGGGATCGCGGCCAGTGCGCTCACAGTAGCGTGCGATGTACGTTTTCTCGTCGGGAATGCCCAATTCGGTGAGATTCAGCCCGCCGATGCCACGGAATTTTCCGGGTGGGATGTGCCAGCTCATGCAATGGTAAGAAAAATCTGCCAGCGGATGGCCGAGGGTGGAAAGTTCCCAGTCGAGAATCGCCAATACGCGTGGTTCGTCACGGGCGAAGATCAGGTTGTCCATCCGAAAGTCACCATGCACAATCGAAGTTTCATCGTCAGCAGGGATGTTCTGCGGCAGCCACTCGATCAGGCGGTCCATCTCCTCGATGACCTGTGTTTCCGATGCCTTGTATTGCTTGCTCCAGCGTCCGATCTGGCGTGCGAAATAGTTGCCGGGCTTGCCGTAGGCGCCCAGTCCGATCGCATTCGGATCGACATTGTGCAGGCTCGCGATCACCCGGTTCATCTCTTCGTAGATCGCCACGCGCTCGGATTGCGTCATTCCGGGCAGGCTCTGATCCCACAGCACACGTCCTTCGACGAATTGCATCACGTAAAAAGCGCGACCAATGACCGATTCATCCTCGCAAAGGCAATGCACCTGAGGCACCGGAACATCGGTGTTGGCGAGCGCGCTCAGCACGCGAAATTCGCGCTCGATCGCGTGTGCCGACGGTAGCAGCTTGGCCACCGGTCCAGGTTTTGCGCGCATCGCGTAAGTGCGATTGGCGGTGAACAGCTTGTAGGTGGGATTGGATTGCCCACCCTTGAACAGTTCGACCCGAAGCGGGCCGGCAAAATCCTCGAGCCGAGGCTTGAGATACGCCTCGAGTGCAGCGACTTCGAAGCGATGCCGCTCAGGGACATCCATCGTGCCCGAAAATAGGTTGGTCATTTCCGACAAAGCGTTATCTCCTGCGAAAACAAGTGACTGCCTCGAATCCTTGCGTCATCACGGCGACCGGGTTTGGCATCGCCGATTCAATCGGCAACGAGCAGCGATAGTCCAAGCTTGGCACGACGGCGCAGCCATGGCCCGGCGCGATAGCGCGGATCATCGCTGCTCCGATACATGCCTTCGAGAACCTCGAGCACACGTGCCGGCCCAAGCAGATCCCCCATCGTCAGCGGGCCCACCGGATATCCAAGGCCGATGCGCACCGCCGAGTCGATGTCCTGGGGCGAGGCAATGCGTTGTTGCGCGATCTCGGTGGCGACCGACACGATCATTGCGACAACGCGCTGGGCGATGAAGCCACTGCTGTCGCGCAGCAAACTGACCTTTGCGCCGTCGCCCGCGAAGAGACCATGCGCGAGCTTGCAGATGTCGGCGCTTGTGGCCGGCGTGCGCATCAGGCTGCGGCGCTTGCAGGCGCGCAGCCCGAATGGAAACAAGGTGTCCAGTGCGATGACCCTGGTGGCGTCCAGTCCGTCTGCTGCACTGGTCGCGTCAGTCCCGAACGGGGTCACGACAATGAGCGAATCGGCTGACGGCACCGATGCGAGGTCCAGTGTCGCTCCCAGCCCTTCAACCAACTCACGAACGGCCAATTGCTGCGGGCCTGGCGCAACCCATACCCGCAGCCCAACGGGGGCGGGCGGTGCGGGCGCCTCGACTGGCGGCGGCGATCCGTCATAGCGATAAAACCCCTCCCGGGTCTTGCGGCCGAAAAGGCCCGCGCTGACTCGCTGAGCACCGATCACGGAGGGCCTGAAGCGGGGTTCCTCGTAGTACTGGTGGTAGATCGATTCCATGACCGGATGCGAGACATCGAGCCCGGTCAGATCCATCAGTTCAAATGGGCCAAGCTTGAAGCCCATGCCGTTGAAGTCGACTTGTTCCCGCAAAATCCGGTCGATCGTGGCAATTTCTGCGACACCTTCTCCGAGCGCCTTCAAGGATTCGGTGCCAAACCCGCGGCCGGCATGATTGACGATGAAGCCTGGCGTGTCCTGACAGACCACTGGCATGTGGCCCGACAGGCGAGTCAGCTCGACGAGCCTGTCCACGACCGATTCATCGGTGCGGGCCGCTCGCACGATCTCGACGACCTTCATGAGCGGAACCGGATTGAAAAAATGGTACCCGGCGACGCGCGACGGATGCTCGCAGGCCGCTGCGATTGCGGTGATCGACAGCGATGAGGTATTGCTGGCCAGCACTGTGTCGGCGGAAACCACCGTCTCGAGCGCCTTGAACACCTCGCGCTTGATGTCAAGGCGTTCGACGATCGCCTCGATGATCAGGTCGCAGCCTGCAAAGCCTTGCAGGTGATCGGCACGCTCGATTCTTGCCAGGATCTGCTGCTTGCTTGCGGCCTCGATCCGGCCCTTTTCAACGAGACGCTCGAAGGTTTCATTCAGGTGTTTAAGCGCTGCATCGATTGCGCTTGACTGGGCATCGTGCAAGACGACCGAAAACCCGGCCTGCGCGAACAATTGGACGATGCCGCGGCCCATGGCACCTGCACCGAGCACGCCGATTCGTTGAAAGGGAAGGGACATAGACTGCGGACTCCGAAACTCTCGTTGGCGGAAACACCCGATTGTAATGTGCGTGCCTAACAGCTCATTCAAGCCAGGCAGGTGATCACGTCTGCGCTAGGAACTCCCGCTCGGCATGCTCGCGCAATTCGCCCAGTTCCAGCCAGCGTGATTCGAGCGCTTCCTTGTCGCGAACCTGGGCACTGCGATTTCGATTCAGCTCGACGACACGCTCGCCGTCGGCGTAAATGGCCGGGTTCGACAACATGGCCTCGAGCTCGAGCAGACTCGCCTCG
Source organism: Quisquiliibacterium sp. (assembly GCA_023257915.1). Lineage (GTDB taxonomy): Bacteria > Pseudomonadota > Gammaproteobacteria > Burkholderiales > Burkholderiaceae_E > Quisquiliibacterium. The sequence goes on from JALRBB010000197.1 coordinate 5,872, forward strand.
AGCGAAGCAAGCTTGGTCTCGATCGCGGACAGTTCCTTGTCGAGAGGGCGCAACTTGTCGGCCAGTTGCTGGCGTCGCTGCGCAGCGACGCGGCGTTCTTCGCGCCGGTCGGTCCGCGCACTGGCACTGACGCCAGTCTCTGAGGTCTGGCGCGCGGCGCCAGCCGGTACCGCACGTTGCAGCCATTGCAGATAGTCGTCGAGATCGCCGTCGAACTCATCGACACGTCCGTCGTGCACCAGCACGAAGCTGTCGACGCTTGCCCGCAGCAGATAACGATCATGCGAAACAAGCAGTAGTGCGCCATCGAAGTCGGCAAGCGCCTCGGTCAGCGCGTCGCGGGTCGCCGCGTCCAGGTGATTGGTTGGTTCGTCGAGAACCAGCAGATGCGGACGGGTTCGTACGATGCTGGCCAGCACCAGGCGCGCCTTTTCGCCGCCGGACATCGGTCCGATCGAACGCAGCGCGTCATCCCCGGAAAAGCCGTAACGACCCAGCTCATCGCGCAGCGCGCTTTCACGTGTCTTTGGGTCGAGCCTCTGAAAAAAGCTCAGCGGACTGTCATCATCGTGTAGCGATTCAACGCCATGCTGAGCGAAATACGCGATTCTCAGGGTCCTGGAAGGCTGGCATGTGCCTGCGAGCACCGGCAGCTCGCCGACCAGGGTTCGGATCAGCGTACTTTTACCGGCACCGTTACGTCCGAGAACACCGATGCGTGCGTCGCGTCTGAGGCTCAGATTGACGTTTGCGAGAATTCGCGCCGCCCCGTAACCGGCATCCAGATTCTCGGCAACCAGAAGTGGATCCGGCGCATCGGCTACCTGCGGCAGCGTGATTTCGATGCCACGCTCGATTCGGGCCGGGGCAACCGCCTCCAGTTTCTCGAGTGCCTTGATCCGGCTTTGCACCTGCTTGGCCTTCGTGGCCTTTGCCCGAAAGCGGGTGATGAAGGCGCTCAGATGGTCGATGCGAGCACGTTGCGCGGCCTGGGCTTTGATCGTCAGGGTCAGTCGTTCGGCGCGCTGGGCCTCGAACGCGCTATATCCACCCGCGTATCGCACCAGTTTTCCAGACTCGATCGACAAGCTCGCCAGCGCGACCCGGTCGAGGAAGTCACGGTCATGCGACACCACGATCACGGTGCCCGGATAGCGGGTCAGCCATCGCTCGAACCAGACAATGGCATCCAGGTCCAGATGGTTGGTCGGTTCGTCGAGCAGCAGCAGGTCGCTGGGTACGAACAGCGCGCGGGCAAGGTTCAGGCGCATGCGCCAGCCTCCTGACAGCGCCTGAACCGGCTCCTCGGTCATGGCCTCCGAAAAGCCCAGTCCGGCCAGCAGTTCCTTGACTCGCGCTCGGCTGCTTGCGTCTCCGGCGTCGATCAGTGTCTGCTGGCTATCCGCAATGGCATGACCATCCCCGGTCTGCTGCGCACTGGCCGCCGCCAACCGTGCTCGGGCCAGATCCTCGTCGGCTGCCTCAACGAATCGCCAGGCAGGCATCGTCGAGCCTTGAACCGTCTGCTCAAGCCGCACGATACGCATCGGTGGCAAGTCGATGCGCCCGGAGTCGAGTACCGCATCGCCGATGAGCGCCGATAGCAAAGAGGATTTTCCACTGCCATTGGGTCCGATCAGCGCGATGCGCTCGCCTGGCGCAATGACGGCGTCTGCGTCAGAAAGCAAGGGCTTGCCGCCGCGCGACAAGGTGATCGAGCGTAGCCGGATCATCGCCGGCGCCTGGGCTTGCCGAGCGTGGCTCCGTAGCCTGCCGCCCGCAGTTGCTCCCTGGAGACGAGAACGAGTTGGTCTTCTCCCGCAGCAACCGGCAGGTAGGCGAATTCCAGTGAATCGAAGGCGGCTTCAAAAAACGGCGCTTCATGGCCGATTTCTAGCAGCAGAAAGCCGCCGTCGCGCAGCGCCTTGGGCGCGTCAGCGAGGATCCTGCGAATGAGATCCATGCCGTCGTTTCCTCCGGCCAGTGCGGTGTCTGGCTCGGCCAGGAACTCTGCGGGCAACTTGCGCATTGAAGCGCTGTTGACGTACGGCGGGTTGCACAAAATCAGGTCGTACTGCCGGTCGCCGATCGGTGCGAACAGATCGCCATGATAAAGATTGACCCTGTCCTGCACCTGATGATCAGCCAGGTTTTCCGCCGCTAGAGACAACGCCTGCTCGGACAGATCGACTGCGTCGACCCTGGCTTGCGCAAACCGGAGCGCAGCGCTGATCGCGATGCTGCCGCCGCCGGTACAAAGATCGAGGATGTCGTCAGGCTCGCGGCCGGCAAGCCAGTCATCCAGTGTCTCTTCCATCGCCTCGACGATCAAGGATCGGGGAATGATCGCGCGGGGATCGGCGCGAAAACGCAGTCCCCGTAACCATGCTTCACCGGTCAGATACGCTGCTGGCACTCGTTCGCGACATCTCCGTTCGATCAACTCGAAAAAGGACTTTCGCTCGTCGCGGGTCAGCCTTGCATCCAGAAACGGTTCGACACGGTCGGGTGGCAGATGCAAGGACCACAAGGCAAGCCAGACAGCCTCGTCCCAGGCGTTGTCGGTTCCCTGGCCGTAGGCGAGCGCAGCCGCCGACAGACGCGTACAGGCATGACGCAGGCAGTCGCGAAGAGTTCGCAACTCCTGCACCGCCTGATCCATTCCGACGACCGCGCGCTTCGCCGCAACCCCGGATGCCGTCGCTCGCGCCGTGGGTCTGCGAGCGCTCATCGCGCGCCCAGCAGGGTCTCCAGCGTGCGCCGGTAGATGTTTTTCAAGGGTTCGAGCGCTGCAATCTCGATGTGTTCATCGATCTTGTGAATGCTTGCATTCGGTGGCCCGAACTCAATGACCTGCGGGCAGATGGAAGCTATAAATCGACCGTCCGACGTGCCGCCCGTGGTCGATAGTTCCGTGGGCACTCCGACTTCCTGGGCGATCGCGCCGCACAGGGCATCGGACAATTCCCCGCGTGGCGTGAGAAACGGATGACCGGAAACCGACCAGTCGAGCGCATAGTCCAGTGAATGTCGGTCGAGGATTTCGCGTACCCGGGCTTGCAGGGTTTCAACGGTGTTCTCGGTGGAAAAGCGGAAATTGAAGTCCACGAACAACTCGCCCGGGATGATGTTCGTGGCACCGGTCCCAGCCCGCACATTGGAGATTTGCCAGGTGGTCGGCGGGAAATATTCGTTGCCGCGATCCCATTCGGTATTGACCAGTTCAGCGAGCGCCGGCGCGAACAGATGCACCGGATTGCGCGCCATATGCGGATACGCGATGTGTCCCTGCAGACCGCGCACCGTCAGCCTGGCCGACATGGATCCACGCCGGCCATTCTTGATCATGTCGCCCAGCCGGTTCACCGATGTGGGTTCTCCGACGATGCAGTAATCAAGTCGCTCGCCCGTATCACGCAGCTTGTTGACGACCGTGATTGTTCCGTCGGTGGCGGGACCTTCCTCATCCGAGGTGATCAGCATGCCGATACCGCCGCGAGGCCGGTTCTCGCTCGACAGCAGCTCTTCGAGTGCAACCACGAAGGCTGCGATCGAACTCTTCATGTCGGCAGCGCCGCGTCCGTAGAGCTTTCCGTCCCGTTCGGTGGGGACAAACGGGTCGGAATGCCATTGCTCGAGCGGTCCGGTTGGCACGACGTCGGTGTGCCCTGCAAAGACCACCATCGGCCCCGGCCCGGTGCGAAGACTTGCCCAAAGATTCGTGACTCCGCCACTGGCAATGGTTTCGCAGTGAAAGCCCAGTGGACGCAGACGCTCGATCAGCAATTGCTGGCAACCGGCATCCTCGGGAGTGACTGAGGCGCGTCGGATCAGCGCTTCAGTCAGCGCACGAACAGATGATGTCATGAGGTCGAAGCTTCAAATGTCGAGTTGAGCACTACGTCGGAAAAGCCGACGAGCAGGCGGTCTCCGGCCTCGATGACCGGGCGTTTGATCAGCAATGGCTCGGCGAGCATGGCCTCCATCGCGCTGGCTTTGTCGACGATGCGCGCCTTGTCCTGCGCAGAAAGTTTTCGCCAGGCCAGTCCGCGGCGATTGAGCAGGACATCCCAGGGAAGATGGCGCAGCCAGCGCTCGAGCAACTCGGCCTCGAGCCCGTGCTTGCGATAGTCGTGAAAGCTGTATTCGATGGCGTGATCGCGCAGCCAGGCGCGCGCGCGCCTGACCTGATCGCAGTTTTCGATGCCATAGACTTTGGCGAGAGCAGGAGCTTGCATCAGACGTTCAGCAGGAATTCAGTGAACGACGCACCTCCTGGCGTGTCGTCCTTTTCAGGTTTGCGCTTGCCCGGATCGCTGGAGATCGTCTCGGAGGCATCCGCATTTTCAAGAAGCCACAGCAAATTGGTGGGGGAATCCGCCTGCGCCATTGCTTCTTCGCGCGAGACGATCTCGTCGCGCACCAGTTCCACCAGTGCCTGTTCGAAGGTCTTTGAGCCGGGAGCAAGGCTCTTTTCCATTGCTTCCTTGATCTGGTCCAGTTGACCTTGTTCGATCAGCTCGGCGATGTGGCGGGTGTTCAGCAAGACTTCAACAGCAGCTTGCCGATTGCCTTGCAGGTTGCGCACCAGGCGTTGCGAGACAATTCCCTTGAGCGTGGCCGACAGGTCAGCCAGCATCACCCGCCGGTTTTCCGGGGTGTAAAAGCTGACGATTCGATTCAGCGCATTGTTCGCATTGTTGGCGTGTAGCGTCGACAGGACTAGGTGACCCGACTGCGCATAGGCGATCGCATGGGACATCGTCTCGACATCCCGGATTTCGCCGATCAGGATGCAATCGGGTGCCTGGCGCATCGCATTTTTGAGTCCGGCGCCCAGCGATTGCGTGTCCGTGCCGATCTGGCGCTGGTTGACGATCGAGCGCTTGCTTTCGAAGGCGAATTCGATCGGATCTTCAAAGGTGAGGATGTGACCCGACTGGTGCTCGTTTCGATAGTTCAGCAGTGAGGCCAGCGTGGTGGACTTACCCGAACCGGTCGCACCGACCACCAGAATCAGCCCGCGCTTTTCCAACACGAGTTCATGCAAAACAGGCGGCAGGTTCAGTGCGGCCGGGGCGGGAATATCGATCGGAATGTAGCGAATTACGCAGCCGGGTCCGTTGCGCTGCATGAAAACATTGACGCGGAAGCTGCCGATGCCAGGAAACTCGTGCCCGACGTTCAACTCGTGTTGCGCGTCAAACTCAGACCA
>JALRBB010000024.1 GCA_023257915.1 Quisquiliibacterium sp.
CGGCCATGCCATTCACCGACGAAGAGCTCAGAGCGGGTGGATACCCATTTGACGGGTCGGCCGAGCCGCTTGGAGGCGATCAGCAGTGCCGCATGCTCGCCCGTAGCGCCGGCGCGCAGCCCGAACGAGCCGCCAACGTCCTGAGCATTGACCTCAAACGAGTCCACCGGCCAGCCAGAGACACCCGAAAGCGAGGCCAGCATGCCGTTGATGCCCTGGGTCGGCGTGCACACGACGGTTTTGCCGGTTGCGGCGTCATGGTTGACCACGATCGCGCGGGGCTCCATCGGCGCGCCGGCCAGGCGCTGGCTGCGAATGGTCAGCTTCGTGACATGCGCGGCAGCCGCGAATGCCTGTTCGACCTTCGCAGCGTCGCCCTTGTCGAAAGCCAGCGACACATTGCCGGGCGCTGAGTCGTGCAGTTGACCAGCACCTTCGCGCAGTGCCGCATCAGCCGATGCGGACGCTGGCAGGTCTTCATAGTCGATGTAGGCCTGCTCGGCCGCATCACGGGCCTGCTGCAGCGTCTGCGCAACGACCAGCGCGACCGGCTGACCGACGAAACGCACCCGGTCGGTGGCCAGCACCGGCATCTGGTTCATCTTGATGGCTTGCCCACCAGTGCCGGTGATCATGGCACCGCCCGGGATCATCCCGAAGCCTTCGGCAGCCACATCCTCGGCGGTGATCACGGCCAGCACGCCGGGCGCCTCGCGCACCGCGCTCCAGTCGGCCGACACGATCCGCGCATGTCCGCGATCCGAACGCACCACAACCGCATGCGCCTCGTTGGGAAAATGCCAGTCGGCGGTGAAGCGGCCATGGCCGGTGACCAGCCGGAAGTCTTCCTTGCGCGACGGTTTCATCGACCTGCCTCCTGCGCCTTGGCTGCAACCTTGACCGCCTCGATGATGTTGACGTACCCGGTGCAGCGGCACAGGTTGCCCTCAAGCCCCTCGCGAATCTGCTCGTCGGTGGGGTTCGGATGGCGCTGCAGCAGGCCAACGGTGGCCATGATCATGCCCGGCGTGCAAAAACCGCACTGCAGACCGTGACAGGCCGCGAAGGCCTGCTGAACCGGATGCAGTTGCTCGAATTCGGTCGCGTCAGGCGACAGACCTTCGACAGTGACGACCTTGGTGCCCTGCGCCTGCGCCGCGAGCATCGTGCACGACTTGACCGACTGACCGTCGACCATCACGGTGCAGCAGCCGCACTGACTGGTGTCGCAACCGACATGCGTGCCGGTCAACCCGAACTGCTCGCGCAACAGATCGGCCAGCAGGGTGTTGTCCTCGACCTGTGCCGAGCGCGGCTGGCCGTTGACGGTGAGTTCCACTTTCATGCTTGTTCTCCGGTCAGTTGCGCGACCGCGCGCAGGGTCATCACGCGCGCCAGGTTGGCCCGGTACGAGGCCGGCGCATGCAGGTCGGCGTTGAGTCCATCTTCCGAAACCTTCAAACCGGCGAGGCTCTCAACCGAGAAACGCTTGCCGAGCGCGGCCTCGGCCTGCTCCCAGCGAAACACCGACGGTGCCGCGCCAGTCACCGCGACACGCACGTCGCCAGCCTCGAACTCGGCGACATAGACGCCGGTCATCGCGTAGCCGGAGGCCGGATGACGGAACTTCGCATAGTGCGCGCGCTTGGGAGCCGCAAAGCGCACCGCGGTGACGATCTCGCCCTCCTCCAGCGCCGTGGTGAACATGCCCAGAAAGAAATCCTGCGCAGCGATTTCGCGCCGGTCGGTAATGATCACGGCTTTGAGCGCAACGACCGCCGCCGGGTAATCGGCTGCCGGATCATTGTTCGCGATCGAACCGCCGATCGTGCCGCGGGCACGCACCTGCGGGTCGCCGATCTGGCCGGCGGCGGCCGCCAGGGATGGAATCGCGGCTTGCACGGTCGCATCGCCGGCAACCTCGGCATGGCGCATCGCGGCGCCGACGGTCAGCGTCGCGCCGTCGCGGGTGATGCCACGCAACTCGGGCAATTGCGCGATGTCGATCAGTTGCGACGGCGAAGCCAGCCGATGCTTCATCGAAGGCAGCAGCGTCATGCCGCCGGACAACAACTTGGCGCCCGGATCCTGCGCGATACGCGCAAGCGCATCGGCGACTCCGGAGGCACGGTGATAAGTGAACGGGTACACAGGCAGACCTCTCCATGTGGATGGGACGCGGATGCCGCAATCCGGCATGCGAGCCGCGAGTTTAAGCCCATTCGGCAGACCCGCTGCAGGGGCAGGGTTTCGTCGCCTGAAACCCGGGTTCCACTATGCGGGCACAATGGCGCGCAGCGATGCCGCGCCGTGGCAGGCATCCCCACCTGCCACGGCGACTTGCCGGCGCCGACCATCCGTTCAAGGAGTGAAATCGATGCAAGACCGCAACCCCCCGGCCGGAGCCCCGGCAGCGCCCGGCGACGCTCCACGCCTGCCCGGGCTTGACCGCTCGATCCGCTCTCGCTTCATCGATGGCGTGAACGGTCTGCGGATGCACATCCTCGAATGCGGCCATGAACCGCCTGGCCGACCCATGCTGCTGTTGCTGCATGGTTTTCCGGAGCTTGCCTACAGCTGGCGCAAGGTGATGCCCTTGCTCGCGCAGGCCGGCTATTACGTGGTTGCACCAGACCAGCGCGGCTACGGTCAGACCACCGGCTGGGATCCGGACTACGACGGTGATTTGCGTCAGTTCAGGATCCTGAACGTCGCCAAGGACGCGCTGGCGCTGGTTCAGGCGCTCGGACGCGACTCGGTGGATGCGGTGTTCGGCCATGACTTCGGCTCATCGGTCGCCGCCTGGTGCGCGCTGACGCGTCCGGACGTCTTTCGCGCAGTGGCGCTAATGAGCGCGCCGTTCGCCGGTCCGCCATCGCTGCCATTCGCGATTGACACCGCCGCGGCGACCGTACCCGCACGCGATCCGGAAGCCGCGGCCCGTGAGGGTCTGGCGACGCTCGCGCGGCCACGCAAGCACTATCAGTGGTACTACTCGGGCCGCGAGGCCAATGCCGACATGCGCGACTGTGCGCAAGGTCTTGCCGCGTTCCTGCGCGCCTACTATCACGTCAAGAGCGCCGACTGGGCAGGCAATGCACCCTATCGGCTGTCTGGCTGGAGCGCCGAAGACCTGGCGCAGATGCCAACCTACTACATCATGGATCGCGATCAGGACATGGCGCAGACAGTCGCTGTGCACATGCCGGATGCGGCAGCGGTCGCCGCCTGCAACTGGCTCCCCGACGCGGAGCTCGCGGTCTATGCCGATGCCTATGCCCGCACCGGGTTTCAGGGTGGACTGCAGTGGTATCGCGCCCGCACCAGCGGGCTGAACGCGGACGAGTGCCTGATGTTCTCGCGCGCCCGCATCACGGTGCCTTCGGTGTTCATCTCTGGCGCCAGCGACTGGGGTGTCTATCAGCGCCCGGGCGACGTCGAGCGGATGCAGTCGCACGCCTGCACGCGGATGCTCGGTTGTCACCTGATTCCTGGCGCCGGCCACTGGGTGCAACAGGAGCAAGCGGCCGAGACCGCAAGGCTGCTGCTCGAGTTTCTCGCCGCGGCCTCGGCCAACAGCCGAAAACCCTGAGCGAGCGCCGCAGCGACCGCTATCCGAAGCGACCGGTGATGTAGTCCTCGGTGCGCTTGTCGCGCGGCTTGAGAAACACCTGGTTGGTTTCGCCGTACTCGACCAGGTCGCCCAGGTACATGTACGCGGTGTAGTCGGACACCCGCGCCGCCTGCTGCATGTTGTGCGTGACGATTGCGATCGTGTAGTCGCCCTTGAGCTCGTTGACGAGTTCCTCGATCTTGGCCGTGGAGATCGGATCGAGCGCGCTAGTGGGCTCGTCAAGCAGCAACACGTCGGGGCGCACCGCGATGCTGCGCGCGATGCAAAGCCGTTGCTGCTGCCCCCCGGACAAGGACAAGCCGCTGTTGTTCAGTTTGTCCTTAACCTCTTCCCATAGCGCGGCGCGACGCAGCGAAGCTTCGACCCGCTCATCCATTTCGGCGCGCGATAGGCCTTCATACAGGCGCACACCGAACGCGATGTTCTCGTAGATCGTCATCGGAAACGGCGTGGGCTTCTGGAACACCATGCCGATGCGGGCGCGCAGCAGGTTCACATCCTGGTCGCGGCCCAGGATGTTGCGCCCGTTGAACAGGATCTCGCCTTCAGCGCGCTGGCCCGGATAGAGACTGAACATCCGGTTGAAGGTGCGCAGCAGCGTCGACTTGCCGCAGCCCGAAGGGCCGATGAACGCGGTGACCTTGTTGCGCACCACGTCCAGGTTGATGTTCTTCAGACCATGGAAATTGCCGTAGTAAAAGTTCAGGTCCCTGACCTTGATCGCAATTGCGTTGTCACTCATCGCATCGATTCCGTTCACGGTAAGCCGGGCCGGCGCTCAACGCCGCGTCTGGTCGCGAAACACGACCCGGGTCAGGATGTTGATGCCGAGCACCACCAGCGCGATCAGTGCCGCGCCGCCCCAGGCCAGTCGCTGCCAGTTCTCATAGGGGCTCAGCGCGAAATTGAAGATCACCACCGGCAGGTTTGCCATCGGTTTGTTCATGTCGACGCTGAAGAACTGATTGTTCAGCGCAGTAAACAGCAGCGGTGCGGTCTCGCCGATCATGCGGGCCACCGCGAGCAGCACGCCGGTGACCACGCCGCCGCGCACCGCCCTCAACGTCACCGTCAGGCTGACCTTCCAGCGCGGAGCCCCGAGCGCGAAGGCCGCTTCGCGCAGACTGCCGGGCACCAGCCGCAGCATGTTCTCGGTGGTGCGTACCACGACCGGAATCGCGATCAGCGACAGCGCCAGCGAACCCGACCAGCCGGAAAAGTGCTTGGTGGTAGCAACCGCAAGCGCATAGACGAACAGGCCGATCACGATCGACGGAGCCGACAGCATGATGTCGACCACGAAGCGGGTGACCGACGCAAAGCGTGAGTGTTCGCCAAACTCCGCCAGGTAGACCCCGGCCAGGATCCCGATCGGAGTCGACACCAGCGTCGCGAAACCGACGATCAGCAGGCTGCCGACGATCGCGTTGGCCATGCCGCCACCCTCGGTGCCGGGCGCCGGGGTGGACTTCGTAAAGAAGTCCAGATCGAGCGCCGTCAGCCCGTTATAAAACAGCGTCCACAAGATCCAGGCCAACGCGGCCAGGCCCACCGCCACGGTTACCGCAGACGCGCTCATATTGATTGCGTTGACTGCCTTGCGCCGCGCATAGCGAAGATTCATCGTCGCTCCTCAACCGGCCTTCAGGCGCGAACGATTGGTCAGCCAGCGCGCAAGCGCCAGCACGACGAAGGTGATCAGAAACAGCAAGAGTCCGAGCGCGAACAAAGCCGGAATATGCAGTCCCGGATCGGCTTCGGCGAACTCGTTAGCCAGCGTCGACGCGATCGAGTTGCCCGGCGCGAACAGGTTGGCCGACAACCGGTTGGCGTTGCCGATTACGAAGGTCACCGCCATCGTCTCGCCAAGCGCACGCCCTAGGCCGAGCAGCACGCCGCCGACCACACCGACCCGCGTGTACGGTAATACGATGCGCCGGACCACCTCCCAGGTGGTGCAGCCCAGACCGTAGGCCGACTCCTTGAGCACCGGCGGCACGGTTTCGAACACATCACGCATCACCGAGGCGATGAACGGGATGATCATTAGCGCCAGCACAATCCCGGCGGTGAACACGCCGATGCCAAGCGGCGGGCCGGCAAACAGCGGCAACCCGAGCGAGACCAAGCCGGGCTGAACATATTGCTGGATCACTGGCGCGAGTACGAACAGACCCCAGAACCCGTAAATGATCGATGGCACGCCGGCCAGCAATTCGACCGCGGTACCGATCGGGCGTCGAAGCGGAGCCGGGCACAGTTCAGTCAGAAACAGCGCGATCCCGAAGCTGATCGGCAATGCGAACAGCAACGCGATGCCGGAGGTGACCAGCGTCCCGTAGATGGCGATCGCACCCCCGTAGACATCATCCCCAGGGCTCCAGGTACGCCCGAACACGAAGTCGGGCCCGAACTCGGCAAAGGCTGGCCAGGCTTCGCGCACCAGCGCGGCGAGAATTCCGGCCAGCGCCAGTAGCACCAGCATCGCAAATCCGAAGGTGAGCCACTTGAACAGCCGGTCCTGGCGCGAAAAACGCCGAATCCGTGCTTCGATCGCACCAGACTTGCCGTCGGCGAGCGACGCACCGCCGCCAGGTACCGCCGGGTCGGCCTGCTGTGCAGTCATCTGCAAATTCTCGAATGAGACATCAGATTCAATGCTCCGAATTTTGCGATCAGGATCAAACGGCAAAACGCCGGCGACAGACAGCGCCCGTCGCCGGTCGAGCCCACCGGGTCCTGCCCGGCAAGCCGATCAGACCCGATGTCACTTCCAGACCGGTGCTCCGGACTTGTCCTTGATGTCCGCCTTCCAGGACGCCTGGATCATATCGACGACATTGGCCGGTACAGGGACATAGTCAAGCTGCGCAGCCATATTCTGGCCCTTGCGCAGCGCCCAGTCGAAAAACTTGAGCGCCTCGAGCGAGTTCGCCGGTTTTTCCGTCACAGCTTGAAACAGGATAAAGCTCGCTGACGTGATCGGCCATGCCTTGTCGCCTGCCTGGTTGTTCAGGCTAATGCCGAAACCGGGCGCGGCCTTCCAGTCGGCCTTGGCTGCGGCCGCGGCAAACGAGGCATCGTCAGGCTGCACGGTCTTGCCATCCCGATTGACCAGCGCCGCATGTGCGAGCTTGTTCTGCTTCGCATACGCATACTCGACATACCCGACCGAGCCGGCGATCTTGGCAACATTGGCCGCGACGCCCGCATTGCCCTTGCCGCCAACGCCAGTCTTCCAGTTGACCGTCTTGCCGGCCCCGATGTCAGACTTGAACGGCGGCGAGACTTCAGCCAGGTAGTGGGTGAAGACGGCGGTCGTGCCCGAGGAGTCCGAGCGATACACCAGCGTAATGGCGCTGTCGGGCAGCTTGAGTCCCGCATTGAGCTTGGCGATCGCCGCATCATTCCACTTCGTGATGGCGCCGCGAAAGATATCGCCGAGCACTGGGCCGCTGAGCACCAACTGCCCAGGATTGACGCCGGGCACATTCAGCACCGGCACGATGCCACCGATCACCGCCGGGAACTGCACGAATCCCCATTTCTTCAGATCGGAAGGTTTGACCGGATCATCGGAAGCGCCAAAGTCGACGGTCTTGGCCTTGATCTGCTTGATGCCGCCACCCGATCCGATCGCCTGATAGTTGACCGCATTGCCACTTGCGGCCTTGTAAGCCTCTGCCCATTTTGCGTAGACAGGAGCCGGGAAGGTTGCGCCAGCGCCGGTGACTTCGGCGGACTGCGCGGACGTCGCGACCAGCGCCATCAAGCCCGCGGCAAAAATAAACGTCTTTCGAATCATGCTGAGCCTTTTCATGTCGTTTTCCATTGACCGTTGTCAGGCTATCCGGTCAATGTGACGCAGCCGTGACAGCCATGTGACGCTGCCGTGACCGTGGCAAGTGCGCGACGGCAGATGCCGGCGACAGGGTCAAGACGCCCCGAGCGGTGCCTCAGCCTGCGGGCGCGTAGTCGATGGTCAGCGGCGCATGATCGCTAAAGCGCTGATCGGTGAAGATCGCGGTCTGACGCGCCCGCGCAGCGATCCCCGGGGTGGCGATCTGGTAGTCGAGCCGCCAGCCGACGTTCTTGGCCCAGGCCTGGCCGCGGTTGCTCCACCAGGTGTAGCGCTCGGGGTTCGGGTCAAGCGTGCGAAACACGTCGACGAAGCCGATCTCGTCGAACACCCGTGTCAGCCAGTCGCGTTCCTGCGGCAGGAATCCGGAATTTTTCTGGTTGCTCTTCCAGTTCTTCAGGTCGATGGGCTTGTGGGCGATGTTCAGGTCGCCACAGATCACCACCTCGCGACCGCTGTCGATCAGCGCCTGCAGATGCGGCAGGTAAGCATCCAGGAAGCGGAACTTGGCTTGCTGGCGCTCCTCGGAGCTCGAGCCCGATGGCAAGTACATCGACACCACGGTGTAGTCGCCGAAATCTGCCTCGACATAGCGGCCTTCGGCATCGAACTCGGCATTGCCGAAGCCGCAGACCACCCGCTTCGGTTCGCGGCGCGCATAGACGCCGACGCCGCTGTAGCCCTTTTTCTCGGCGAAATGAAAGTGCCCGCGCATGCCATCGATGATGCGCATCGCGTCGTCCAGATCGCCGTCCTGCGCCTTGAGCTCCTGCACACAGACGACGTCCGCGCGCTGCGCGGCGATCCAGTCGAGCCAGCCCTTGCGGGTTGCGGAACGAATTCCGTTCAGGTTCAGCGTGACGATCCGTATCATTCGGGTTTTGGCGCCGGGCGCCAGCTCATGGGACCAGGGGAGACGAACTTGTCTAACGGGCAATCGCAGGAGTTTATCCGCTTCGCGCTGCAGGCTGGCGTGCTGCGTTTCGGCGAGTTCAAGACGAAGGCCGGGCGGCTCTCGCCGTACTTCTTCAACGCCGGACTGTTCAATGACGGTGCGCTGCTCGGGCGAATCGCCGACTTCTATGCGCAGGCGCTGCTGCGGGCCGAGCGCGACGGGCAGATCGCATTCGACAGGCTGTGCGGCCCGGCCTACAAGGGCATCACGCTGGCGTCAGCCACCGCGATCGCGATGGCGCGCGACGGTCGCAACATCGGTTTCTCGTACAACCGCAAAGAAGCCAAGGACCACGGCGAGGGCGGCAACCTGATCGGCGCGCCGCTCGCGGGGCGCGTGGTCATCGTCGATGACGTGATTTCGGCGGGAACTTCGGTGCGCGAGTCGGTCGAGATCATCACCCGGGCCGGCGCCAAGCCAGTGGCCGTGCTGATTGCGCTTGACCGGCGCGAGCGCGGCGGCACTGCGGAATATCCGACTGAACGCTCGGCGGTACAGGAAGTGCGGGCGCTGTACGGTATCCCGGTGGTGTCGATCGCGAATCTGGACGACGTCCTCGCGTTTCTCGAATCCGGCGTCGGCGACGCAGCGGCGCTGGCACAGTATCGCGACAAGGTCGCCGCTTATCGAGACCAGTACGGCGTCGCCCCCGACGCTTGAATCTGTAAACCGCTCAACCGACGCAGGAGAGCTCATGGCACTGTGGCCCAAACTCAGCGACGAACAGGCGAGCCCGCAGGCGCGCGCAGTGTTCGACGACATTCGCAACACCCGCAAGGCCGACTACATCAACGACATCTGGCGGGTGCTGGCCAACGACCCGCCACTGCTGGCCCGCACCTGGGAGCAGGCCAAGACCGTGATGGGACCGGGCGTGCTCGATCCGATCATCAAGGAGATGATCTATCTCGCCGTGTCGATGACCAACGACTGCGAGTACTGCATCAACACCCACACCGCTGCAGCACGTGCCAAGGGCATGAGCGATGCGCAGTTCGGCGAGTTGCTCGCGATCGTCGGACTGGCCAACCAGATGAACAAGATCGTCGCCGGCGTGCAGATCGAGGTGGACGAGAAGTACCGCAGCTGAACCGCATCACAGGCGGGCCCTCCGCATCCGGTTGGGCCCAGCGCCCCCGCCTGCGTCATCCGAGCCGCCCCGGTTTCGCGGCGACGCGACAGCGCGAAGCCGAGGATCGCTCCGGTCAGGAACCGAGCTTGCTGCGCAACAGGTCGTTGACCTGCTGCGGATTGGCTTTGCCCTTGGTGGCCTTCATCACCTGGCCGACCAGTGCGTTGAACGCCTTTTCCTTGCCGGCACGAAACTCCTCGACCGACTTCTGGTTCGCAGCGAGCACCTCGTCGATGATCGCCTCGATCGCGCCGCTGTCGCTGATCTGCTTCAGGCCGCGAGCCTCGATGACGCGGTCGGCGGCATCTTCGCCGGCGCCCGGCTCCGACCACAACGCGGCGAACACCTCGCGAGCGATCTTGCCCGAGATCGTTCCATCCTGGATGCGCGCTAGCAGCAGCGCGAGTTGGCGCGGACTGACCGGGCTGGCCTGCGCCTCCAGAGCGTCTCGGTTGAGCGCAGCAGCCAGATCGACCATGACCCAGTTAGCCGCCGACTTGGCTTGCGCCCGGGCCGCCTGCGCATCGGCTGGTGGTATCAGCGCGGCAAGCGCAGCTCGGGTGGCATCAAAGTAGGCGGCGATTTCGCGCGACGCACTCAGCGTGGTCGCGTCATAGCCGCTCAGCCCGAGATCGACCATGTAACGTTCGCGCAACTGGGCCGGCAGCTCAGGCAGCTGCGCGCGCACCGACTCGATCCAGTGCGACTCGATGATCAGCGGCGGCAGGTCGGGATCCGGAAAGTAGCGATAGTCGTGCGCATCTTCTTTACTGCGCATCGAGCGGGTCTCGTCCTGGTCGGGGTCGTACAACCGGGTTTCCTGCACGACGGTGCCGCCATCCTCGATCAGCTCGATCTGACGGCGTACCTCGAAGTCGATCGCACGCTCCAGAAACCGAAACGAGTTCAGGTTCTTGATCTCGCAGCGGGTGCCGAACTCCTGCTGGCCCTGCGGTCGAACCGACACGTTGGCATCGCAGCGAAACGAGCCCTCCTGCATGTTGCCGTCACAGATACCCAGCCACATGACCAGCGCGTCCTCGAGGATGCGCAGGTTCGACAGGCCCAGGAAGTCCATCTTGACCAGCCCGAGCGACTCGCACATCGGGTAGTCGAACTGGGTGATGACGGCGCCGTCCTGCGGGCGCGCCATTAT
>JALRBB010000033.1 GCA_023257915.1 Quisquiliibacterium sp.
GACGGGGAAATGGACGAGCCTGAAAGCATGTCGGCCCTGACGCTGGCGGCGCGCGAAGGCCTGGACAACTTGATCTGGGTGGTCAACTGCAATCTGCAGCGGCTCGACGGCCCGGTGCGCGGCAATGGTCGCATCATCGACGAGTTGGAGACGCTGTTCAGCGGAGCTGGCTGGAACGTCATCAAGCTGGTCTGGGGCTCAGACTGGGACGGCCTGTTCGCCCGCGATGAGTCCGGAGCACTGGTGCGTGCGTTCGCCAACACCGTCGACGGTCAGTTCCAGACCTTCGCCGCGAAGGATGGCCGCTACAACCGCGAACACTTCTTCGGCCAGGATCCGGAGCTCGCCCGGCTCGCGCAGGGGCTGACCGACGAGCAGATCGACCGCCTCAAGCGCGGCGGTCACGACATGGTCAAGATTCATGCCGCGTATCACGCGGCAATCCGCCAGCGCGGCAAGCCAACGGTGATCCTTGCACAGACCAAGAAGGGCTACGGGATGGGCGAAGCTGGTCAGGGCAAGATGACCACGCACCAGCAAAAGAAACTCGACCGCGATGCGCTGATCGCGTTTCGCAACCGCTTTCAGCTGCCCTTGTCCGACGAGCAGACCGAAACACTCGCGTTCTATCGCCCGGATCCGGACAGCGCCGAGGCCCGCTACCTGCATCAGCGTCGGGCAGAACTCGGCGGCTATCTGCCGGCCCGATCATCGAAGGCTCCGGTGCTTCCCGTGCCGCCGATCGGCAAATGGGCAGAGTTCGCGATGCAGGCCGACGGGCGCGAGATCAGCACGACCATGGCCTTCGTGCGCATGCTCACCTCGCTGCTCAAGGACTCGACACTCGGGCCGCGCGTGGTGCCGATCGTCGCGGACGAGGCCCGCACCTTCGGGATGGCGAACTTGTTCAAGCAAGTCGGCATCTACTCGAGCGTCGGTCAGCAATATGAGCCAGAAGACATCGGCTCGGTGCTCAGTTATCGCGAAGCCAAGGACGGCCAGATCCTCGAAGAGGGCATCAGCGAAGCTGGTGCGGTCAGCTCCTGGGTGGCGGCCGCGACCAGTTACTCGGTGCATGGCCTGCCGATGCTGCCGTTCTACATCTACTACTCGATGTTCGGCTTCCAGCGCGTCGGCGACCTGATCTGGGCAGGAGCCGACCAGCGCGCCCGCGGCTTTCTGATCGGCGCAACTGCCGGGCGCACGACACTCGGCGGCGAAGGCCTGCAGCACCAGGACGGATCAAGCCTGATCAATGCGGCCATGGTGCCGAACTGCCGTGCCTACGACCCGGCGTTCGCCGGCGAGCTTGCGGTGATCCTGGAGCACGGCATGCGGGCGATGCTCGAACAGGATCAGGACGTTTTTTACTATCTGACGCTGACCAACGAAAACTACGCGCAGCAGGCGTTGCCGGAAGGTGTGCGCGACGACGTCATTCGCGGCATGTACCGCCTCGCCACGTTCGGCCCACAAGATGCACCGCAGCCAGTGCGTCTGCTCGGCTCCGGCGCGATTCTCGGCGAGGTGATCGCCGCCGCCCGTCTGCTTGCCGACGACTGGAACCTTGCCAGCGAAGTCTGGAGCGTCACCAGCTACAGCGAACTGGCCAGGGAGGCGAATGCGCTGGAGCGACAGGCCCGTCTCGACCCGAGCGCACCGGTTCAGTCCAGTCACCTGCAGCGCTGCCTTGCTGGCAACGCGCCGGTGATTGCCGCCAGCGACTGGGTCCGAGCCTGGCCTCAGACGATCGCCAGTTACCTGAGCGCGCCATTCACAACACTGGGCACCGACGGATTCGGTCGTAGTGACACCCGCCAGGCCTTGCGCGAGTTCTTTGAAGTCGACCGGCATCATGTCGCGCTGGCAGCGCTGCATGCGCTCGCCCGTTGCTCAGGTATCGATGCCTCGATACCCGCCCAGGCGATCGAGCGCTACAAGATCCACGTCGAATCTGCCGCCCCCTGGGAGCGCTGAGTCCATCAGCCTGCCGGTCGGCCCTGCCAGGGCCGACCGCGCGCATCGTATAGTCTGTGCAGTCGGGGACCCGCGAGCCGGGACCTCGCCGAAGAATGAGCCCAGACCGCGATGAACGAAACCGCAGCCCGTGATGCCTTGC
This sequence comes from Quisquiliibacterium sp., assembly GCA_023257915.1. GTDB lineage: Bacteria > Pseudomonadota > Gammaproteobacteria > Burkholderiales > Burkholderiaceae_E > Quisquiliibacterium. The sequence continues at coordinate 2,120 of JALRBB010000033.1, forward strand.
TGGTGCGCGCCTATGAAACGGCGCCCGGCATCCGTGACGAGATCTGGTCCGCGGCCGATCAGGAATGGGCCAGCCGGACCGCACTGGCGCTCGAAGGCACGCAAGCGGATTCCGATGCATTCATTGCACGTCGATCGATGCTCGCGGCCGAACGGATCACGCAGCGTGACTCCAAGGCGGCGCGAACGTACCAGCTCCTGCGCTGGCACCCCTGGGCAGGTCGCGCACTGCTGACACTGGCGTTCGTAGCCGGCCTGTTTTCCGACATGATCGGCGCCTCGCAGCGAATCTCGCTGCTGGCCGCACCAGCGCTCGGACTGCTGGCCTGGAATCTGTCGGTCTATCTGCTGCTGTTTGCCCGCTACATCACAGCTCCCTGGCAGCCAGGCGGGCCGCGCCGATGGTCGATCCCGGCTCGATTTGCCTGGGTCGCCAACGGCTTGTGGACGGGCCGGCGAACGGCCCGGATGCCCGCGCCGTTGCCCGCATTCGCATCGGCCTGGCTAACTGCCAGCCTGCCACTGACGGGTGCCCGGGTGGCGAGCCTGCTACATACGGCTGCGGCGCTGTTCGCCGCCGGCCTGATGGCCGGCATGTATCTGCGCGGCCTGGTGCTTGACTATCGGGCTGGCTGGGAGAGCACCTTCCTGGACGCCGAGATTGTTCATGCACTGGTGAAAGTCGTGCTCGGTCCGGCCGCGGCGCTCACCGGCATGTCGCTGCCCGATGTCGCAAGCTTGCAGACACTGCGCATGCCGGCAAATCCCGGCGCACCCGCGGCGAGCTGGATCCATCTGTATGCGGTCACGCTTGTGCTCGTCGTGATAGCGCCGCGCGCGATGCTCGCACTCTGGCACGGCTGGCGTGCTGCCAGACTTGCCAGGCGCTTCCCGCTGCCCGCCGACGATGGCTACTTCGCCGGACTGGACCGTACCCGGTCCGGCCGTTCGGCTCTCGTGGTCGTCTTGCCATGCGGCGCCCGTCCGGCACCTGGAACACGCGATGCACTGGCAGGGTTGCTCAGCGCCACGCTCGGTCCGCGTACCTTGCTGGAAGTTGCGCCGCCGGTCGCACTCGATGAACTGGACGCGTTCGTCGTCGAGGACGATCCGCTGCCGGATTTGCTGATTTTGCTGATGCCTCTTGCCGCCACGCCAGAGGCCGAGACCCACGGCATCTTCATCGACGCGCTCGCGAGCCGTGTGCCAAGCTCGATTCCGATCGTCGTGCTGATCGACGAGTCCGCATTCCGCGCCCGATTCGAAGGCACTGGCAAGAGCGGTGCCGTGCGAATCGAGGAGCGGCGTGAGGCGTGGCGGCGCATGCTCGCCGCGAGCGACCGGATACCGGTGTTTACCGACCTGGCCGGTCTCGAGCGCGACGAGGTGCGCGATCCGCTGACCGACGCGTTGCAGCATGCGCTGCGTCGTATGAACATCGCGAGCGGCCGATGAGCCGGACGATCGAACTGAGCCTGGTCTCGCATACCAACGCGGGCAAGACGACACTCGCACGCAGTCTGCTCGGACGCGATATCGGCGAGGTCCGCGACGAAGCCCATGTCACGATGCAGTCTGATCGCCATCTGCTGGTCAGCACGCCCCAGGGCGATGAACTCGGTCTGTGGGATACCCCAGGCTTTGGCGACAGTCACAGAATCGCCCGCCGGTTACAGCTTTCAGACAATCCGATCGGCTGGTTTCTGACCCAGGTCTGGGATCGCTACCGGGATCGTGCGCTTTATGCCAGCCAGCAGGCGGTCCGCAATGTGCGCGAACGCTCCGATGTTGTTCTGTATCTGGTCAACGCCGCAGAAGATCCGGATGACGCCAGCTACGTGCAGCCCGAGATGCGCGTGCTCGAATGGATCGGGAAACCGGTGATTGTGCTGCTGAACCAGCTCGGACGCCCGCGCCCGCTCGCCGAGGAGCGCGCCGAGATTGACCGCTGGCGCGAGCGGCTCGCTGGTGTGCGCTGTGTGCGCGCGGTACTCGCGCTGGATGCATTCGCGCGCTGCTGGGTGCAGGAAGGCGTGCTGCTCGGACAGATCGCCGCGGTCCTGGCCGCAGACGACAAGCGGACCGCATTCGAACGATTGCGAGCCCAGTGGCTGCGACAACGACAGACAAGCTTCGATGACTCCATCGCACTGCTCGCGCAGCGCGTGGCACGCGCCGCCACGGACACCGAGCAGGTCGCCGACGGCGGGTGGACCGGGCGTCTGCGCGAGTTCTCCACCTTGCTCGGTCTGCGCGAGGACGGTGAGCAAGCGCGCAAGCTCGCAATGAGCCGGCTGGCCGATCGGCTGGATGCAGACATCCGTTCAAGCACTGACCGCCTGATTGCCTTGCACGGACTTTCAGGC
>JALRBB010000068.1 GCA_023257915.1 Quisquiliibacterium sp.
CCGTGGCGTTCCTGCAAATCCCGGATCAGGCCAAGAATCTGTGCCTGGGTAGTCACGTCCAGCGCAGTGGTCGGCTCGTCGGCGATCAACAGCTGCGGATCCAGCACCAGCGCCATCGCAATCATGATCCGCTGGCGTTGACCGCCGGAGAGCTGGTGCGGATAAGACGCGATGATGCGTTCCGGATCAGGCAGCAACACCTCGCGCACAATCGAGAGGACTTTCTCGCGCCGTTCCGCAGCCGACAGCTGCGTGTGCTCGCGAAGCACCTCATCGATCTGATCGCCGCAGGTCATGACCGGATTCAGAGCGGTCATCGGCTCCTGAAAGATCATCGACATGCGGGTAGCGCGCAACTCACGCAGCCGTGACAATGGCGCATGGGTAATGTCTTCGCCATTCAAGAAAACCTGGCCGCTGGTGATCGGCAGACTCTTGGGAAGCAGACCCATCACCCCCTGGGCGATGACGGATTTTCCGGAGCCGGATTCGCCAACCAGACAAACGATCTCGCCACGCCCGACCTCGAACGAGACATTGCGAACAGCGGTCGGTCGATCGCCGCCACTAGGCAGTGCGATCGTCAGGTTGCGAACCTCGAGTACCGGGGTTTGCGAATTCGGGGCGGCTGAACTCATATCGGATATTGCTTGAGGCACAGAATCATTGGGCCGGTCAGACACGCTTGGCCATCTTCGGGTCGAGCGTGTCGCGCAAGCCGTCGCCCAGGATGTTGACCGCAAGAACCGTTACCGCCAGGAAAATGCCCGGAAAGAAGATGTTGTGCGGATATTCGTTGAATTGCGCCCTGCCTTCAGCCATCACGTTGCCCCAGGTCGGAATGTCTGGAGGCAAACCGACGCCAAGGAAAGACAAAATCGCCTCAACCAGGATTCCGGAAGCGCAAATGAAGGTGCCCTGCACGACCAGCGGAGCGACCGTGTTCGGCAAAATATGGCGAAACATGATCTTCCAGGTCGGCGTGCCGAGCGAAACGGCGGCTTCCACGTAAGGCTCCTCGCGAATCGATAGCACCAGCGAGCGAACCAAGCGGGTTACGCGAGGAATTTCGGGCACTGCGATCGCCACGATCACCGTCAAAAGGCTGCCCCTCCACATCGCCACCAGAGCGATCGCGATCAGAATCGCCGGAATGGCCATCAGGCCATCCATTACCCGCATCAGCACACCGTCAAGCCAGCGAACGTAACCAGAGGTCAGACCCAGAAAAATACCGATCAGCAGCGAAAGAATTGCCGTGCAGATTCCAACGAGCAGGGAGACCTGAGTTCCGTAGATCACTCGACTGTAGATGTCACGACCGAAGGAGTCGGACCCCATCCAGAACGTATGCTTGATCGTATCTCCGTCGAGCGTCATGATCTCGCCCTTTTCTCCCGGCAGCAGATCACGGCTCGCCGCGTCAAACAATGTCGGATCCACGGTACCGAGCAAGGGTGCGCAAAGCGCGATCAGGACGAGCAGAGAAAGCGCAACTCCTCCAATACGCACCGACCAGTTACGGCGGGCTCGCTGCCAAGCGCTCTCAACGCGAACAATGGCAGCCGACTCAACCGAAAGAGCTTCAAAATTGGAGTTATCGGGGGATGTCATGCCTTGGATGAAACCTGATAGCAATAAAACGTGGATAGCTGCATTGACGACATTCAGTAGCGAATCCGCGGATCAAAAAAGACGTAGGACAGATCCACCAGCAGGTTGATCACAACGTAAATGAATGAAAAGAGCAGGATGACGCCTTGAATCGTCGGGAAGTCGCGCGCGAGCACCGCATCGACTGTCAGACGACCCAGTCCTGGAATTGCATAGACCGACTCGGTGACGACAACCCCACCGATCAGCAGGGCAATCCCGATACCGATCACCGTGATGATCGGAACCGCCGCATTGGCCAGCGCATGCCGGATCAGCACCTTCGACTCTGGCAGCCCCTTGGCCCGCGCGGTGCGGATGTAATCCTCACCTAGCGTTTCCAGGACCGAGGCGCGTGTAACTCGGGCAATCAGCGCGACATAGATGATCGATAACGTGAACGCCGGCAATGCCAGATGCGTGATGTAGGGGATAAATCCGTCTGCCAAGCGCTTGTAGCCCTGCACTGGCAACCAGCCTAGCTTGAGCGAGACCAACCAGATAAATACATAGGCCAACACGAAGACCGGAACCGAAAAGCCCATCACAGAAAAGCCCATCAGGATTCGGTCAAACCAACCTCCAAATCGCCAGGCCGCCAGCACACCGAGCGGAACCGCGATCAGCACAGCGATGACGATCGTCACCAGCGCGAGGGAAACCGTGGGTTCCAGGCGCTGCGCGATCAGTGTCGTCACCTTGGTCTTGTAGTAGTACGACTCTCCGAGATCGCCGGTGAACAGATGCCCTGCCCAAATCGCGAACTGCTCAGGAATCGAGCGATCAAGACCGAGATTCGTCCGGATTTTAGCGATCTGGTCAGCCGACGCCGCGTCTCCCGCTAAGACGGCCGCCGGATCACCCGGGGTAAGCCTGAGCATCAAAAAAACCAGCACGGCGACAACCAATAACACCGGAACGGTCGCCAGCAAACGGCGCATCAGGAATGCATACATAGGCTTTTCAGAGTCAACACATTAATTGGGGGCGCAAAAATGCGCCCCCTAGAGCTTGAGAAGCCGACGGTCAGTTCTTTTTCAGGTTCCAGTAGACCTGGCCATTGCTGACAAAGAAGCCTGAGACCTTCTTGCTCGCCGCCATCGGTTGCGTAAAGTTTCCTACAACCACATGGGTTCCAACCTCGAAGGCTCGCGCATGAATTTGATCAGCGAGTTTTTTCTTGGTCGCCTCGTCCGTGGCACGCATAAACTGATTGCGCAACTCCGCCAGTTTGTCATCGGATGCCCATCCGAACCACACCGATTTCTCTCCGCGGGTATCCATGGTTGGGTTTGCGATCGGACTCGAAATATCGAACGCCTGCCATGCTGTCAGAAACATGTTCCAACCACCCTTGTCGATCGGATCCTTCTTCGCCCGGCGACCGACAAGCGTCTGCCAGTCCATGGCCTGAAGGTCAACCTTGAAACCAGCCTGCCGAAGCAACTGAGCGGCAACATCAGGAAGCTTCTGAATCGAGGCAAGGTCAGTGGGCTTCATCAACACAATCGGCGTGCCGTCATAGCCAGACTCCTTCAGCAGTTGCTGAGCCTTGCGCATGTTCGACTTGGACTGCAGTTCGCTACCCACCGTGGTTCCGTACGGTGTACCGCAATAAAACATCGAGTAGCAGGTGCTATAGAGTTCCTTCACACCAACCTGGGCACGCAAGAATGGTTCCTGCGCAAAGGCAGCGATTACCGCTTGACGGACCTTCGGGTTGTCAAACGGTTTATGCAAGTGATTGAATCGCGCCATGAACTGCAGACCGACATTCGAGTAGGTCGGCAATTGCAGGTTCGTTTCTTTCTTCACTGCCTCAAAATGGTCGAATGCCAGGGACTCGATGATGTCGACTTCGCCGTTCTTTAGTGCGTTGACCTGAGCCTGCGCATCACGTAACGCCAGATTCCATTCAACGCGATCGACGAAAACTCGCTTGCCTCCTGTACTACCCGACGGCGGCTCGTTTCGCGGAACGTACTTGGTGTTCTTCAGATAAACCGATTTATCCCCAGGCTTGAACTCATCCTTTTTGAAGATGTAAGGGCCCGAACCAATGTGCTCAGAAATCTGCTTGAATGCATCGGTTTCGGCGATACGCTTGGGCATGATGAAGGGCACGACCGAGGACGGCTTGCCGAGCGCCTCAAGCACGAAGCCGCAGGCCTCACCGAGGAAAATACGGAAGGTGTCCGGCTCCGGCGAATCCATGCGCGCAACAAACTGCATCAGCGCAGAGCCCATGCCGTCGCGCTTGCCCCAGCGCTGCAGCGACGCGATGACGTCTTCACCGGTGACGGGTGCGCCGTCGTGGAAAGCCAAGCCCTTACGAAGCTTGAAGGTGTAAAGACGCTTGTCATCACTAACGGACCAGGTATCAACCATCTGCGGCTTGATCTGACCTTTCTCGTCAGTGCCAAACAGCGTGTCATAGATCATGTAGCCGTGATTCCGGCTCATGTAGGCGGTGGTCCAGATCGGATCGAGAACCGCCAGGTTCGAGTGCGGCACAACCCGCAGAGTCACTTCGGCGAAGGCCGGAGCACTGGTAAACGCCGCTGCGCCGAACGCCGCTGCGATCACGGAGCGTTTGAGAAGATGAACTGCTGACACGATGTCTCTCTCCTGATTATGTTGAACCGATACCCGCGAAAATAGCCGTTCAATGCAAACGACGCAAGCCGGACTCGGTTTTTGCGGGACGCGCCCTTGATACCACGGACATCAGGCGTTGAGGGATAAAAACAAGGAATTTCGGAACGCTAAGCGGCACCTGAATTTCAAACCGGTGAGGTTTCCTGCCCCAGTTCGTCTCGCGCAGCCATGCGCTGCTCCACCAGATCGACGAATGCGCGAGCGGCCGCTGACAGCGCTGTTCGATCGCGCATCGCTAGAAACAAAGCGCGTTCGGTGCGCATTCCGCGAATATGAGTGACCCGTAGTCCAAGCGCACCAGCAAGCGGCAAGGCCGCTGCACGCGGCATGATTCCCACGCCCATTCCTGCAGCCACCATTCTGGCCATTGCGTCGAAATTGCGGACCTGAACACGAACCTTGAGCGGTCGCTTGCCGGCGCCCGCGCCGGAGGCGAGTTGGCGCATCAGCGAGGTCGACCGACTCATGCCTACGATGTCATGGTCGAGCAATTCTTCCAGCGGCACCCTGGCCTCGCGGGTCAACGGGTGACCGACGGGATGCACGACGACCAGCTCATCGACTTCGCAGACGACGGTTTGCAATCCATCTGTCGACGTGTTGTCGGCGAACACGGCAAGTTCGGCGGCCCCGCGGATGACCGCGCGAGCTGCCTCCTCGCTGAAGCATTCTTCCAGGTCGATCATCACCCCGGGGTGCTGCGCGGTGTAATCGGCCAACACCCGCGGGAGAAAGTCGCAGAACGCCGATGGATTCGCCCAGATCCGCAGATGTCCGCTGGCACCACGCTGATAGTCATCCATCGCCAGTGCCAGTTGCTCCAGGCCCGCAGTCAGTCCGATCGCATGGCGCAGAAAGGTCTGCCCAGCGGCAGTTGGCGTCACGCCTTTCTTGCTGCGCAGCAGCAGCGGGCAACCAAGATGAGATTCGAGTTCGGCAATCCGCTTGCTGGCTGCGGCCAGGCTGATACCGAAGCGGTCGGCGCCGACGGTCAGGCTACCCGCGTCGACCGTCACGACATACAGGCGCAATGAAACAAGGTCGAAACGACTCAGATTGATCGGGGCTGGCATCGCGCGATGTTCAACGAACGGTTAAGGATGTGTCAACCAATCACGAATAGTCAGAGCGCCGGCCACGGCAGACTAAGTGGTGTCTTTCAAGACAGGAAAGGATGCCGCGTCAGGCCGACTGCGGCGGCATCGATTCGTGACCTGTCGTTGCACGCAACGGAGAATCAATCCCCATGGAGTCCAGCCTGCCCCCCAATGCCGCCATGATGACTGTCGATGCGCTGGCCGGCCTTCGAGTCATCGAGATGGGGCAACTAATCGCCGGACCTTTTGCGGGAAAGACGCTTGGCGATTTTGGTGCCGATGTGATCAAGATCGAGCCGCCAGGCAATGGTGATCCGCTGCGCAACTGGCGCCTGCTGAAAAACGGCACATCGGTCTGGTGGCAAGTGCAGTCGCGCAACAAACGCTCGATCGCGCTGGACCTGCGTCAGCCCGAAGGGCAGCAGATCGCGCGCGAGCTGATCTCGGAGGCCGACGTCCTGATCGAGAACTTTCGCCCCGGAACCCTCGAAGCCTGGGGCCTGGATTACGAGACGCTCTCCCGCGCCAACCCCGGTCTGATCATGCTGCGGATCTCCGGCTACGGGCAAACCGGCCCGTATCGGGACCTGCCAGGCTTCGGCGTCATCGGTGAAGCGATGGGCGGCTTGCGCCACTTGACCGCAGAACCGGGTCGGGTGCCGGTTCGCTGTGGCATTTCAATCGGAGACACCCTTGCCGCGTTGCACGGCACGATTGGAGTCTTGACCGCGCTGTATCACCGCAGGGTC
>JALRBB010000078.1 GCA_023257915.1 Quisquiliibacterium sp.
GAGGTCGAGCGCATCACCGGACGCTTTTTGCATCCGGACTACAAGCAGTTTGCGCCCGAGCAGCGCACCCCCGCACAACTGGCGCCGGGCGAACCCGGGTTCGAGCGCTGGTTCGCTCGCAACGTCCATCTGCACCGCGTGCCCGGCTATGCGGCGGTGACGCTGTCGCTCAAGAAGACCGGCGTTCCGCCTGGCGACGTCAGCGCCGACCAGATGGACGCGATCGCAACGCTGGCCGAGCGCTATTGCTTCGGCGAGATCCGCGTCACGCACGAACAGAACCTGGTGTTCGCGCATGTCGAGCACGGACAGCTGCCGTCGCTGTGGAAAGAGCTGCGCGCACTGGGACTGGCGACGCCGAACATCGGCCTGCTCACCGATATCATCTGCTGCCCGGGCGGCGACTTCTGTGGATTGGCCAATGCGGTGTCAATCCCGGTCGCGCAGGCGATCCAGGAACGCTTTGACGAGCTGGACACCCTGCACGACATTGGCGAACTGGATCTGAACATCTCCGGCTGCATCAATGCCTGCGGCCATCACCATGTCGGTCACATCGGCATCCTCGGTGTCGATAAGGCCGGCGAGGAGTGGTACCAGGTCACGATCGGCGGTCGCCAGGGCGATACGGCTTCGATCGGCAAGATCATCGGTCCGTCATTCTCGCGTGCCGAGATTCCTGACGTGATCGAGCAGCTGATCGCGACCTACGTCGATTTGCGCGAATCCGACGCCGAACGCTTCGTCGATGTCGTTCAGCGCACCGGGCTCGCGCCGTTCAAGGAGGCCGTCTATGCCCACGCTGATTGACAAGACCGGCCGGGTCACCGACGACTGGATTTGCGCGCATGCCGATGGTCCGCGCCCGCCACCAGCAGCCAACGTGCTGATACCACTGGCGTTGTACCGCGAAGACCCGTCCGGATGGCACGCCCGGCCCGGCCGGCTTGGGTTGCTACTGTCGCCAGCGGACGATCCGCAGCAGATTGACGCTGAGCTCGAGCATTTGTCGCTTGTCGCAATCGAGTTCCCAAGCTTCACCGACGGACGTGGTTATTCGATCGCACGGCTGCTGCGCGAACGACACCACTGGCGCGGCGAACTGCGCGCGGTCGGTGAGGTGCTGCGCGACCAGCTACAATCGCTCGCGCGTTGTGGTTTCGACGGTTTTGCGCTTAGCGACGGCGTGGATATTGACCAAGCACTGGCTGCGTTTGCGGATTTCGACGAACACTATCAGGCCGATGCGCTAGGCAACGCACCCTTCGACCGACGTGGCACCCAGGAACCCTCAAGCAGGCGGCTCGCCAATCACAGCGCCCTGCGGAAAGATTGAACATGCAAGCGTCGAATTCGGATCACGTGTCCCGTGACAATCCCGGCAGTGCCGCGAGTCCTGGCTACGCCGGTGACGTCACTCCCGGCGAGGCCTGGAATCTGATGCAAACCGGTGGCGCGCGGATGCTGGACGTGCGAACTGCGGAAGAGCTTCGCTTCGTGGGCAGCGTGCCCGGCGCACTGCACGTGCCCTGGGCGATCGGCATCGACTTTCAACGCAATCCTGATTTCGTCAATCAGGTGCTGCAGGTCGCCAGGCGCGAGGACAAGCTGATGCTGTTGTGCCGCAGCGCAAAGCGATCATTGTCGGCTGCACGCACTCTGACCCAGGCGGGCTTTACACAGGTCTACAACATCCTCGAAGGTTTCGAAGGAGACATGGACGGCAACGAGCGGCGCGGCAGCATCAACGGCTGGCGACTGCGAGGCCTTCCCTGGCGACAATCCTGAGCGACCCGACACCCATGTTCCGGGCTGCGCACAGTCAGCCCTTTTGCTAAATCCCTTGATGATCACAGACGCCCCCGGCCGTCGCGCGGCCAGGGTTGCGTCGACTATTGACATGGCCAAGTACCGAAAAGAAACCGTGACCCGAGTCACCCACTGGAACGACTCGCTGTTTTCATTCAAGACCACCCGCTCGCCCGGCGCACGTTTTCGCAACGGGCAGTTCCTGATGATCGGCCTGGAGGTCGAAGGCAAGCCGCTGATGCGCGCGTATAGCGTGGTCAGCCCGAACCACGAGGAAGAGCTCGAGTTCCTGTCGATCAAGGTACCCGAGGGCCCGCTAACCTCGCGGCTGCAAAATATCCAGGCTGGCGACGAAGTGCTGGTCAGCGAGAAGGCCACCGGCACGCTGGTGATCGACGATCTGAAACCCGGCAAGCATCTGTACCTGCTGTCGACCGGTACCGGCCTGGCCCCGTTCATGAGCATCGTGCGCGACCCGGAGACCTACGAGCGCTTCGAGAAGGTCGTGTTGATCCACGGGGTGCGCACCGTCAGCGAACTGGCCTACGGCGACTACCTGCGCCACGAGTTGCCCGACCATGAATACCTGGGAGAACTGGTGCGCGACCGTCTCATCTACTACCCGACGGTGACGCGCGAGGCGTTCAAGCACACCGGCCGGCTGACCGAAGCGATTGAGACCGGAAAGCTGTTCGAGGAAATCGGCCTGCCGCCACTCGATCCGCAGGTGGACCGCGCGATGATCTGCGGCAGTCCGGCCATGCTCAAAGAAACCTCGCAGATGCTGCAATCGCGCGGTTTTTCACTGTCGCCGGGGCTCGGCCAACCGGATCACTACGTGCTTGAGCGCGCCTTTGTCGAACGCTGAGCCGCGTGCGACTGAGAAGGGCTCAGAGAGGCTCAGATAGGCTCAGATAAGCTCGGAACCGCTCACCATCGCTCGCCCCGGATTGCTGCGGCCCGCGCGAGCAGGCTAAGTGGTTGATCGGGCAGCCGATCACCACGCCAGGCGATCATCTGATCCGGCCGCACTAACACATAGCGACGTCCGTACAACGCGCGCAAGCCTGGCTGGCCCGGAGCGAGCACCCGGACCAGACCCGCCAGTGGGTCGAACGCCCGCTGCAGCGCAAGCGGATCAGCGGCCTCATCGAGGTCGAGCAGCGTGAACTCGAACCCGAACAGATCGAACAAGGAACACCCATCGGGCATCCACGCATGCGGCGCACGTCCACCCGGCACACCGCTTGGTTCGTAGACATCGGCCCGGTCGGGCGGCGCGATCTCGGATTCGGACGCGATGATCGGCGAGCCGTCGTAGCGCGCGCCGAACGTGATGCCCGGAATATTGAATTCCTCACGCGCATGACGACCGAGATAGTCGCCGGCCTGCGCGCGTAGCGCGGCGCCACTGGCATCATCGGCCTCCAGTCCGGGCAGCGGCGCAAACAGCCCGATCGAGTCGGCAAAGCGCCGCGCAAAGCCGGTATTGCGCAAGGCCAAGGGCCGGCGCTCTGCCTCGTAGCTGTCGAGCAGCGACTCGTGCGACAGACCCCGCGCGACCATCGCGAGCTTCCAGCCCAGATTGACCGCGTCCTCGACGCCGGTGTTGTAGCCAAGTCCGCCGGTCGGCGTGAACAGGTGGGCCGCGTCGCCTGCGAGAAAAAAACGTCCGGCGCGCAGCTGCCCGGCCACAAGCGCATGGCCAGCGGTCCATGAGGATCGCGACAGCAACTGCACGGTGCAACGAGCCCCGAGCGCTTCAAAGAACATGTCGCGCACCTGCTCGTCATCGACTTGCTCGGCATCCTCTCCGGGCTTGATTTGCGTGTGGAACACGAACTCATCGACGCCGTTGATCGCCGGCATGAACCCCCGGCGCTGCGCGTTGAACGCCCAATACATCCAGGCCGGCGGATGGCCGATGACCCGATACAGGTCGGGGGAGCGAAAGTGCATCGCGTGCATGCGACCACCCATGAAATCGCGCTGCACGCCGCTCTCGCCCGCGTAGTCGATGCCCAGATGCCGTCGCACCACGCCGCGGGCACCGTCGCATCCGACCACCCAACGGGCCAGAACCTGATTCGCTTGCCCCGAGGCCGCCGACTGCGTGGGCTCGGCGCAGACGACGACCCCATCGTCGCACTCAGCGAAGCTTCGCACCCGCCAGCCGTAGGCGACCCGGATCGACGACAGCCGGGACAACTCATCGAACAACACCTGCTCGACGTACATCTGCGAGCAGCGATGCGGCAACTCGGCGGCGCTCCAGGAACCTCCCAGTGTGCGCACGATCATGCGCGCATCGCGCGACGATGGCAGCGAAAAGCGCGCCAGCTCCCAGCCGGCATAGCGCGTGAAGTAGGCAATGTCAGTCGGGTAGTCCGGCGGCAGGCCGCGCTCTCGAACCCGGTCGGCAAAACCCAGTCGGCGGAAATGCTCCATCGTGCGCGCCTGGGTCGCGTTGGCCTGCGCAAACGGTGAGGTGGTGGGCCGGTCGTTGAACAGCACCGCGGGCACGCCGCGACGGCCAAGTTCGATCGCCAGCATCATGCCAACCGGTCCG
>JALRBB010000284.1 GCA_023257915.1 Quisquiliibacterium sp.
CGCCTGATGCGCGCGCGCGGTTGCCTCGCCGAAGCGCCGCACGACCTGAGCGATTTCATCGCGACTCAGGGCACGCGGGACCGGTGAACGCTCGTCGGCAGCGATCGCGCTTGGCGCAACCAGTTCCCAGTCATCCCAGTCGGTGATTGACGCGTCCGGCTGCAGCGCCTTGCCGCCCTCCCACGGGCGCTGAATCCGCGCCTTGCGCCCAGAGTGCCCAAGCTGAATACCCACCGCAGCACCGCTGCCGTGCACGAAGTCGACGATACGCGCCAGACCCGGGATGAACTTGTCGTCCCATAGGCCGAGGTCGCCGACGGTGCCGCAGCCCCGGCGCTCGACCTTGGTCGATTCCACAATCACCAGCCCGGCACCGCCCGCCGCATAGCGCCCAGCGTTCATCAGATGCCAGTCATTGGCAAAACCCTCGATCGCCGAATATTGGTGCATCGGAGCAACGACGACCCGGTTCTTCAGTGTCAGGCCGCGGATCTGCAGCGGGGTAAACAGGCGAGGAGAATTCATTGCGCGCGCATCCTTCAGTAAGGCTCGGCGCAGGATAGCTCAGCGCAGCCGGGGCCGCAGGCAGGCAGGCTGCGGGCAGCGTCCGTACGCCGGAATCGCCGGAGCAACGCGCAGCGCGATGCATGAACAAGCCGAACTCGTTATCATCGCCGTATGAAAGCCAATAACATACTCGACACCATCGGCAACACGCCGCATGTCCGCATCAACCGCCTGTTCGGCCAGACCGCGCAGGTCTGGGTCAAATCCGAACGCTCCAATCCGGGCGGCTCGATCAAGGATCGCATCGGCGTGGCGATGATCGAGGACGCCGAGCGCAGCGGCAAGCTGGCGCCCGGCGGCACCATCGTTGAGCCCACGTCCGGCAACACCGGTGTCGGACTGGCGATCGCGGCGGCGGTCAAAGGCTACAAGCTGATCCTCGTCATGCCAGAGAGCATGTCTATTGAACGACGCAGACTGATGCTCGCCTACGGTGCCAGCTTCGTGCTGACCCCGCGCGAGAAGGGCATGTCCGGCGCGTTAGCCCGCGCCACCGAACTGGTTGCGCAAACGCCAGGCGCCTGGATGCCGCAGCAGTTCGCCAACCCGGCCAATATTGCGATCCATGAGGCAACGACCGCCAAGGAGATCCTGGCCGACTTCCCTGACGGCGTGGATGCGATGGTCACCGGAGTCGGTACCGGCGGCCATCTGACCGGCTGCGCGCGAGTGCTCAAAAAGGCCTGGCCAGACCTAAAGGTCTATGCGGTCGAACCGGCGGCCTCTCCCGTGATCTCCGGTGGCAGCCCGGCGCCACACCCGATTCAGGGCATCGGCGCGGGCTTCATTCCCGACAACCTGGATATCACGCTGCTTGACGACGTGATCAAGGTTGACGCTGAAGACGCGCGCGAGATGGCCAGGCGCTGCGCGCGCGAAGAAGGCATGCTGGTCGGCATCTCCTCTGGTGCCACGCTGGCCGCCATTTCGCAGGTGCTGAAGCGGATCGGCCCGGATCGCAAGGTGCTCGGCTTCAACTACGACACCGGCGAGCGCTATTTTTCGGTCGAAGGCTTTTTGCCGCTCGAGTGACCGACTGTCCCACGTCCTTTCACCGCATCGCGCGGGAGCTTTGACCGATGAACCAGAACCAGATGGGCCGCCAGGCCGCGCTGTGGGGCCTGATCGTACCCGCCGCAGGCATCCTGCTGCTGACGATGGGAGTTCGACAGGTCAGCGGCCTGTTCATCTCGCCGATCAACACCGCCACCGGCATCGGCATTGTCGGCATCAGCTTTGCCCTCGCGATCGGACAGTTCGTCTGGGGCGCCTCGCAACCGCTATTCGGCATGGTTGCAGATCGCTACGGCTTCGTCCCAGTATTGATCGCCGGTACGCTGATGATCGCGCTGGGAACCGCCCTGACCCCATTGGTGTCGTCTCAATTCGGTCTGATCCTGTCTATGGGAATTCTGAGCGCTGCCGGCGCTGGCGCGGGTAGTTTTGCGATCCTGATCGGTGCTTCGGCCAGCCGGATACCCGCCGAAAAGCGCTCATTCGCATCGGGCGTCATCAATGCCGGGGGCTCACTAGGCCAGTTTATCTTTGCGCCGCTGGCGGAGCGACTGATTGCACTGACGGGTTGGATCAGTGCGATGTTCACGCTGGCCGCATTGTCGCTGCTCGCCTTGCCGCTGATTGCGAAGTTGCGTCCTCCGCGAGCCGAACAGCTGGCTAGTCAGACTAGCGCCGCAGCGCAAGCTGCCACCGCAGCGCCAGCACCCTCCACGCCGGAGCCGGGCATGCGCGCACAGTTGCGCACCGCATTTGGCAACCGCAGCTACCTGCTGATTCACGCCGGCTTTTTTACCTGTGGATTTCACATCGCCTTTCTGATCACCCACCTCCCCGGAGAGATCGCGCTTTGTAATCTGCCGACGTCGGTGTCCGGCATTGCGATCGGCATCATCGGGCTCGCGAACATCGCGGGAAGTCTGGGCGCGGGTGCGCTCGGCGCGCGCTATCGGATGAAGCATCTGCTGTTTTGGGTGTACCTGTCTCGCGCGGTTCTGGTGCTGCTATACCTGGCCGCGCCCAAAACCGCGATGACCGTGTACCTCTTCGCTGCTGGGCTCGGACTGACCTGGCTGTCGACGATTCCGCCGACTGCCGGACTGGTAGGCAAGCTGTTTGGGGTGCGCTATCTCGCCACGCTGTTCGGCCTGACCATCCTGACGCATCAGATCGGCGGTTTCCTTGGCGCATGGCTCGGCGGCATCTCGGTTGCATCAACCGGCAACTTCCACTGGATGTTCATCGCCGATGCAGTACTCGCCTTGTTTGCAGCACTCGTGCACCTGCCGATCCGAGAAGCTCCAGTGCTCAGGAGCGCCAGCGCGTAATTTGCCAAGGTGCATCAACGCGGCGGTCGTCGTACACTTTTCGGATGACCCCACAGACCCCGCTTCGTATCGGCCTTTCGGCCCGCCTTTTGCATCAGTCTCCCAAAGAACTCGGATTCCGCGGCAAGACATTGCAGTATCTCGAACAGTCGGCCGCTCACTGGATCATGTCGCACGGCGCCATGGCGTTCATGATCCCGACGCTGCTTTCCGATACGCCGCATCGCCGCGCCATGGTCACCGCAGCGCATTACGCCGAGCAACTCGACGGGCTGCTGCTGCAAGGCGGTGCCGACGTCGACCCCAGAACCTATGGCGAGCAGCCGCAACGCCCGGAGTGGTCCGGGGACGAGGTGCGCGATCGCTACGAATTGGCGCTGCTGCGCGCCTTCATCGATCAGGGCAAGCCGGTGTTTGGCATCTGCCGCGGCATGCAGCTGATCAATGTTGCATACGGCGGCACGCTATATCAGGACATCGAAGAGCAGATACCCGGCGCGGCAGGTCATGTTGATCCGTCGCTTTATGACGACCTGATCCACGGCGTACGCTTTGCACCGGGCTCACTGTTCGAGCAGACCTTCGGCACGATCGGTCCGGTACCGGTCACCAGCATCCATCATCAGTGCGTCAAGCGTATCGGCACCGGACTGGTCGCCCATGCGTTCAGCGATCAGGACGATGTCGTCGAAGCGATCGTTGCTGACAGCCGCAATCTCGTGATTGGTGTGCAGTGGCATCCGGAGTTTCACCCAACGAGGGTCTCCCCAGTGCTCGACTGCAGCCCGCTGCTCGAAGTGTTCATGCAGGCGGCCGACGCTGCACGCCAGGGATACCGGATTCAGCTGTCGGGATCACCGATCACTGACTGAGGCCCGTGCCTCGACTCACACACGAGAGGCGCTGCGCTAGATCGCAGCGTCTGCGCCTTGTTGCGCGGCATCGGCAGCGGCCGGCGAAGCCTTGCTCGCCGCGCGCATCGAGCGCCTGTCCATCTTGTCGAGAATCATGGCCAGTGCGGCATTGACCGCATCGAGCTGTGTGTCGTCGAGACGCGACAACGCGTCCGGCAACAGCCCGGTTGCCGGCCCCGGCAACTGCGCAAGCACCCGCTCGCCAACCGGCGTCACGAACAGGTGAACAACACGCTGATCCGCGTCGATGCGCTCGCGCCGGATCAATCCGCGCTTTTGCATCTTGTCGAGCATGTTGCTGGTGGTCGATGGATGGATTGCCATCAGCTTGCCAAGCTCCGACACGATCAGCCCGGGGGCACGGGCAATTTCGGCCAGAGCCCAGGCTTGCGACCCGCTGATGCCGGTCGCCTCGGACCCAAGATGAAACTGCTCCTGCGCAGTCTTGATGATTTCGCGCAGGTTGTGCAACGCGGCGATTTCGCGCACCCGATGGCCGGCCTGAGCGCTCGCAGACAGGTTGCCGTCGGATGAGGAATCGTGAAGTGGTTCGGGCATCGAGAAGCCGCCGCTAGTATCGAGACGGTCAGGGGATTGGAACGGAAAACTTGGTTGAACAAATTCTATTCGGGCAAACCAATTTGTACAAAACAATCAAGCCCGGTGCAAGCACTACACGCGATAAATGAAAAGCATCGGGCAGCTCAGTGCATCTGCGAGTGCATTCGCGTGATCCGAGCCTGATGCTCGCACGATGCCTGAGACCACTGGCTTGCGATGTAGGCAAGCACCGCCCAGATTTGCTGATCATCCAGTTGCCCGCGATACGCAGGCATATCGCTCTGATAGCCGGGCGGCGCGTTCGGCGGGCGCAACCCGTCGCGCACGATAGACATCAGCACTGCGTCCGGGTGATGCCAGGTATGGCCGCTGTCGTCATGCGGCGGTGCCGGCAGACGGCCATCGGGTTTGCGTCGTCGCCAGTCCGTCTGCCCTTGCAGGCGATCTCCGTGGCAGGCAGCGCAGTGCTGCCGATACAGTTGACCGCCGAGCTCCAGTTGCGACGCATTCGCTGCAGACAGCGCAGGAAGTGCAGCGCCGGGCCCGAACACGTTCCACCATCCAGCCAGCGCGAGCGCGGCCGCTGCAGTCAAC
>JALRBB010000313.1 GCA_023257915.1 Quisquiliibacterium sp.
TGGTCTATGCCTCCGCGATCAACGGGTTTGCGCTCGAGCGCTTAGCCGATTTACCGGCGCAGGGCGCACAAGGCTCCAGCCTGTCGATGACACCGTTGTTTCAGGCGATCTTGTCGCATGTTCCGGCGCGTGCCGACGATCCGGACGGACCGCTGCAGTTTCAAATCTCAGCGCTCGACTATTCCAGCTATGTCGGCAAGATCGGCATCGGACGCATCTCGCGCGGGCGGGTACGCACAGGCCAGCAGGTGCTCGTGATGTACGGCGATCCAGCCAGTTCGGGGGTAGCCACGGTCACCGCGAAGGTCAATCAGGTCTTGCGTTTCAAGGGCCTGGAGCGAGTGGTCGTCGACGAGGCACAGGCCGGGGACATCATCGCGATCAACGGCATCGAAGCCTTGGACATCGGTTCCACCGTCTGCGATCCGGCGCACCCGGATGCGCTCGAACCGCTGACGGTTGATGAGCCGACGATGACGATGGAGTTTCTGGTCAACACCTCGCCAATGGCGGGGCGTGAGGGCAAGTTCGTCACTAGCCGGCAGATCCGAGAGCGTCTGGAACGCGAGCTCAAGGCAAACGTGGCGCTGCGCGTGGAGTTCACCAGCGACTCCGATACCTTTGTCGTTTCCGGTAGAGGAGAGCTGCACCTGACGATCCTGCTCGAAAACATGCGCCGTGAAGGCTACGAACTCGCGGTGTCGCGACCCAAGCCCAGGCTTCGCGTCGTTGACGGTGAGCGCCAGGAGCCCTACGAGATTCTGGCCATGGATCTGGAGGACACGCACCAGGGTTCCGTCATGGAATTGCTGGGCCGGCGCCGCGGCGAGCTGCAATTGATGGATCCGGACGGTAAGGGCAGGGTGCGACTTGAGTACCGTGTTCCGGCGCGCGGGCTGATCGGCTTTCACAATGAGTTCCTGAACCTGACTCGCGGCTCCGGCATCATGAGCCACGTCTTTGACGACTACGGCCCCTGGGCCGGCGACATCGAGGGTCGTCGCAACGGTGTGCTGATCTCACAGGACGACGGCGAGGCGGTCGCGTATGCGCTGTGGAAGCTGCAGGATCGCGGACGCATGTTTGTCTCTCCGGGCGAACCCCTCTACGAGGGCATGATCATCGGAATCCACACCCGTGATAACGACCTTGTGGTCAATCCGGTCAAGGAAAAGAAGCTGACCAATGTGCGCGCATCGGGCAAGGACGAGGCGATTGCACTGACCCCGCCGATCCAGCTGACCCTGGAAAAGGCGGTGGAATTCATCGCCGATGATGAACTGGTCGAAATCACGCCGAAGCGAATCCGCCTGCGCAAGCGCCATTTGAAGGAGCATGAGCGCAAGCGCGCGATGCGTGAGAGCGAAGCGGCTTGAGGCTAAAAAGGTTCGGCCGAGATTCTCTCCGGGGTGGGAGCAAGACGCCGCGGGCTTACGCGAAACTTGCGATTGATCAGAAAAACAACAAAGCCGTGTAGTTCGACTGAATTTTTGACTCAGCCCTATTGGAGATTGGGGCAATCCGAGTCATATTTTGCGGATGCGCAATGCGTTGTATCTGCATCGTGCGCACTATCGGTCGTTGAATCTGAGACCCCAATCTTGTGATGGAGGAATGAGCATGGCAACTGCCAAAGCCGCCGCAAAGAAACCGGCCGCGAAACCCGCAGCCAAAAAGCCGGCGGCCAAAAAGCCGGCGGCCAAGAAGCCTGCAGCCAAGAAAGCCGCACCGGCCAAAAAACCCGCAGCCAAGAAGCCGGCAGCCAAGCGGGCTCCGAACCCCGCCTTCATGAAGGCACTGACCCCCAGCGCGGCACTCGCCGCTGTGGTCGGCAGCAAGGCGCTGCCTCGTACCGAGGTGGTCAAGAAGATGTGGGAATACATCAAGAAGAACAAGTTGCAGGATGCGGTCAACAAGCGCGTGATCAACGCGGACGCCAAGCTCAAGGAAGTTTTCGGCAAGGCAAAGACCGACATGTTTGAGATGCAAAAGCTGATCGCCAAGCATCTGAGCTGATCGGAGCGTTGACGCGGCGGCGAGCCGCGTCGAGATCGCAACGGCCGCCATGTGCGGCCGTTTTTTTGTTCAGTTGCCGGAGATTTGCCAGTAGGCAGGGTTTGCGTAGGTGTTCTTCAGATGATCGATGAACATCCGAACCCGTAGCGGCAGGTGCCGGCGTTGTGCGAATACCGCGTAGATTGCATTGTCTGGCGCGGAAAACGCATCGAGCACCGTGACCAGTCTGCCGGTCGACAGGTCGTCGCGCACCTCCCACATCGAGCGCCATGCAAGGCCGCGGCCGTCGAGTGACCAGTCGTGCAGCACCGCGCCGTCGTTGCACTCCATGTTGCCGTTGACACGAACCGGCGTCGGCTGCCCTTCGATCGTAAACAACCAGCCGCGAGCCTGGTTGCCGTAATTGCCGAAGGTCAGGCAATTGTGCTTGGCCAGATCGTCCGGATGCTGGGGAGTGCCGCGTGCGGCGAGGTAGCTCGGGCTGGCAACGACGACCCGCTGGTTGGCCGCCAGCTTGACGCCCACCAGGTTGGAATCGTCGAGCTGACCGATCCGGATCGCAACGTCGATGCCCTCATTGACGATATCGGCCAGGCGGTCCGAGAGATCCAGAGAGATCGTCACGTCACGGTTCGCGTCGAGAAATCCGGGCAAAAGCGGCGCCACATGTCTGCGCCCGAAGCCGGCCGGGGCCGAGACCCGCACATGGCCACTGGCCTTGACGCCGCCCAGCGAGACCGAGGCTTCGGCATTGTGAAACTCGTTCAGGATGCGCTGACAATCCTCGAGAAACGCGCTGCCTTCAAAGGTCAGCGAAATCCGGCGCGTGGTGCGCACCAGTAGCTTGACGCCAAGTCGGGCTTCGAGCGCATCGATGCGGCGTCCGATGATCGCGGGCGCGACTCCTTCGGCCTGGGCAACAGCCGACAGGCTGCCTTTTTGAGCAACCGCGACAAAAGTTTCGATCTGCTTGAATCGGTCCATCAAGTGAGATTGTTCCAAAAAACCCGGGCTTGGGGAGCCTGTCAAGCTGCGGTACGTGCAATCATCGGAATGCAGGCAATCCAAGGGGAGCGACGATGGCCGTGAAATCCGCAATCAGGGAGCTGAAAACGCTGTCGTGCAGCGCAGGCTGGCGTAACTATTATTTCGTCAAGCTGACCACCGAAGACGGTGTGGTCGGCTGGAGCGAGTTCGACGAAGGATTCGGCTCGCCCGGCGTGGGTGCGGTGATCCGCGAGCTGGCGCCGCGGGTGATCGGGCAATCGGTGATGCAGCATGAGCGAATCCGGGAGGAGCTTTTTTGCCTGACGCGTCCCGGCTCCGGGGGCGTGGTGGGGCAGGCACTGGGCGCCATCGAAAACGCGTTGCTCGATGCCAAGGCCAAGACTCTGGGTGTTCCCTGCTACGAGTTGCTCGGCGGAAAGATCCGCGACCGGCTGCGAGTTTACTGGTCGCACTGCGTGACCTGGCGAGCTGGTCGTGTGCCGCACTATCAGCCAGTCATCACTGACGCGGACGGCGTGCGTCAGATCGCACGTGAGGTCCGCGACAAGGGCTTCACGGCGCTCAAGACCAATATCTGGCGCTACGAGGACGGCAAGATCCTGGGCTGGGCACCGGGCTTCGGAAAGCCGTTCGCACCGGAGCTTAACGTCGATCGCAAGGTGCTCAAGGGCTTGCGCGAGCACCTTGAGATCATGCGCGAGGCGGCGGGCCCCGATGTCGATATTTTGCTCGACCTGAACTTCAACGCGAAGACCGAAGGTTATCTGAAGATCCTGCGCGAGATCGCGGACCTGGACATGTTCTGGATCGAGATCGATACGCTGAGCCCGCAGGCACTGGCTTTCCTGCGCTCGCAAAGTACGCATCCGATCTCCTCGTGCGAGACCTTGATCGGCGTTCAGCAGTTCCTGCCATTTTTGCGCGATCAGGCGGTCGATGTCGCGATCGTCGATACCCCCTGGAACGGTGTCTGGCAGTCCATGAAGATCGCCGCCGCCGCACAGGCACACGAAGTCAATGTCGCCTGCCACAACTTTTATGGCCACCTGTGCACGATGATGAATGCGCACTTTTGCGCAGCGGTGCCGAACCTGCGAATCATGGAGGTCGACATCGACCGGATCGCCTGGGACCATGAGTTGTTCACGCATGTGCCGCACTACGAAGACGGGCACCTGGTGATGCCGGATCGCCCGGGTTGGGGCACCGAGCCGATCGAAGAGGTCTTGCTGCGCTACCCGCCGATCTCCGCGCACGGACTGGTCGGCGGCCAGCGTACGCAGACCTGAGCGTGACTCGATGAACGATCCGGTTGATGTGTTGATCATCGGTGCCGGTGCATCGGGAGCTGCGGTTGCCTGGAGCCTGGCCGAGACCCGGATGCGCATCCTGTGTCTGGAGCAGGGCGACTGGGTTAAGTCGACCGACTTTCCGAGCAACGGCCGCGACTGGGAGACGCGACAGTTCGCAGACTTCCACATCAATCCGAACCGTCGCGGCAATGCAGCCGACTATCCGATCAACGAAGAGGCCTCGCCGATCAAGGTGGCCAACTTCAATGGCGTCGGTGGCGGCACCATCCTGTACGCAGGCCACTTCCCGCGGATGCATCCGTCCGATTTTCGCGTTCGAACTCTGGACGCAGTCGCGCAGGACTGGCCGATCGACTACCAGGCTCTGTCTCCATACTTCGATCTGAACGACCGGATGATGGGCATCTCCAGCCTGGCCGGCGATCCGGCTTATCCGCCCAAGCCCTCGGTGATGCCGCCCTTGCCACTGGGAAAATCCGGGCAGATGTGGGCGCGTGCGATGAATTCGCTCGGCTGGCACTGGTGGCCCGCTGACAGCGCGATGGCAACCCAGGACTATGCCGGGCGAGCGAAATGCGTGAACCTCGGCCACTGCATCGCCGGCTGCGCACAGGGGGCCAAGGCGAGCACCGACCTCACCTACTGGCCCGAAGCGATTCGGCAGCGTGTCGAGTTGCGCACCCGCTGCCGGGTGCGCGAGATCACGACCAACGAACACGGCATGGCCAGTGGAGCGATCTACTATGACGCCGACGGCATCGAGCGCTTTCAGCCTGCAGAGGTGGTCATTCTGGCCTGTAATGGCATCGGCACACCTCGCATCCTGCTGAACTCCGCGTCGTCACGCCATCCGCACGGCTTGTCGAACTCCAGCGGGCTGGTCGGAAAGAACCTGATGTTCCATCCGTATGCATCGATCCAGGGTGTTTTTGATCAAAAAGTCGACGGCTACCGGGGGCCGCACATCTGCGTATGGAGCCAGCAGTTCTACGAGACGGACCCAGCGCGCGGCTTCGTGCGTGGTTATACCTATCAGTTCGGACGAGGACGTGGTCCGGTACTGACCGCAATGAGCGGCATCGCCACCGGCCTGATTCCCTGGGGACAGGGACACCATGAGGCCTACCGACGGCTGTTCGAGCACAGCGCCGGCATGCTTGCGATCTGCGAGGACCTGCCCGAGGAGCACAACTGCGTCACGCTCGATCCGGATCTGACTGATGCCGATGGCATTCCGGCGCCGCGCATCCAGTACACGCTTGGCGACAACAGTCGCAGGATGCTCGATCATGCGGTTGCCCGCGGTCGCGAGATTCTGGCGGCGGCCGGAGCGCGCGAGGTCTACGTCGAGTCACCGATGGCGATGGCTGGCTGGCATCTGCTCGGCACCGCGCGCATGGGAACCGATCCGGCAACCTCGGTGGTCAATGAGTGGGGCCGCAGCCATGAGGTGAAGAACCTGTTCATCGTCGATGGCAGCATTTTCGTGACCTCCGGCGGCGTTAATCCGACCGCGACCATCCAGGCGCTGGCGCTGTATATCGCCGACAACATCAAGCGTCGGCTGGCCAATCTGTTCGACTGATCGAGGACGCCATGAGCGATCGCAAGACCGTCATCGATATACGCATTCAGGCCGGTGCCAGCGCAGCTGCGGATGCCGGGCTGACGAACAGCTTGTCACGCACGCTGGCCTGCATTGTCGGGATGATCATTCCAGCCAGCCAGACGGCTCAGTTACCGGGAGCCGACGATCCCCACATTCTGGGCGACATTGCCAGGTCCTTGGGGCGTGATCGCGATCGGGTGCTGCAGGCCTTGGCCTGCCTCGAGGCGATGGCTGGCGAGCAGCAGCCAGGGGGTTTGTTCGACGAATTGCCAAGCGAGGTGCGTGACGCGGTCGTCATGCGGTTTCGCGAGGCCCAGCCGGCTTTGGCGACTGTGCTGGCTGACGTAACGGTTCGTTGCTACTACCGGGATGACCGTGTGATGCGTGCGATCGGCATGCAGCCTCGCGCACCGTTTCCGGAAGGGTTCGCGCTGGAGCAGGGCGACTGGTCCCTGCTCGATCCGGTGCGCGCGCGCGGGCCGATCTGGCGCGATCCGGGCTGAACCGCTCGCGACCTTGGGTCAGTCGATCGCCGCCGGAAACTGCACGCCGCAGCGCTCGGCGTAGGGCAGCAGCGCGTCGACAACCGTGCGGGCCAGCGGAACGCCATCGCGCATGGCTGTCCGTAGCCTGCTCATGGCCTGGTCACCCGGAAGCCTGACCCGCTCGACACCCGGACGCGGCGGATTATTGCGACAAGCATCGGCCAGCCAGCCAGTCTGACGGATGAATGCCTCTCGACCGCCGAAAGCGGCCGGATCGATCACCTGCAGGAACACTCCGGTCACGATCCCGGTCGGTTGGTCGGCGCGGCCATAGCCGGGCATCGCCTGCGTCAAGGCCTCGACCAGCAAGCCCAGCGCGTAGCCCTTGTGGCCGTGATCCAGGCCGCCGATCGGCAGTAGCGTGCCGCCACCACTGACCGCGACCGCCGGATCGTCGCTGGGGTTGCCCTGCGCATCCAGTGCCCATGCGGCCGGGAAACGGCCGCCGTTGCGGACCAGCTGGCGGGCATTGTTGTTGGTGGTGATAGATGCGCTGATGTCGAGCAGGATGGGATCGCCGTCGGTGGGGATTCCGGCGGCGATCGGATTCGGAGCGAGTACGCCGCGGGTGCCGCCAAACGGTGCCACCGTGGATGCGGCGCTTGCCGCGCTCGACAGGATCACCATCAGGCCGCGCTCGGTCAAGCGCGGCAGGTAGACAGCTAGCGCACCGGTGTGATGGCACTCGCAGATCGATACCGTGACTACGCCTTGTGCCTCGATTCGCTCGAGTGCCTTGTCGATCGCCTGGCCAATCAGCCAGGCCCCAGGCAGGCGGCGGCCGTTCCAGGTCATGCAGCCGGCACGCTCGGCGATCACCGCGTATTCGCCGGTCATGGTCATGTTGCTGGCCGCGATCGCATCAAAGTACCAGGGGATCAGCGCCAGTCCATGGGTCGCGTGGCCCATCATGTCCGCATCGAGCAGTGATTCGGTGACCCGGTCCGCCTTCTCGTCGTCCATTCCCTGACTGCGGAACATTTGTCCGACGGCGGCGTGCAGTGATTCGTGGCGGTATCTGGAGTCCATCGGTCTCAATCTGGTCGCGTTGGCGGGGTGCCCAGGGTGGTCTGCGGGTCGCTGCCCGGACGCGGCGATTATAGGGACAGGTGCGGCGACATCCGCCTAGTCGGCGTCCGACATGCGAAACGCCTGCGGCAGGATGATGCGCAACCCGAAGCGGTTCAGGGCCTGCCTGGCGAGCTTCAGAAGAGCCCGATCCTTGCTGATCAGCCATCCGGCTCGCTGCCCGACCGCCAGATCCAGCCAGTACTGATCATCCGGATCGCTGCAGCTCAGGCCGCAGTAGATCGCATCCGGCGCACGCATGCAGACCGCATCGAAGCGCGCCAGCAGATTCTCAGCGGGTGGCGGCGCGGGCGACAGTCCACGTCGGCCGCGAGCGGCGCGAGCCTGGGCCAGTAGCGATTCGCGTTGCAGTACATCGGCCAACTCGGCCCGCAGTCGCGCACTGGCCACCGGCTGCAGCCGGCCGTCCAGGATCGCGTCGCGCAGCGCATGCATCGTTGGATCCTCGAAAACCAGCCAGTCGAGCCAGGCATTCGTGTCGATCACCGCTCTCATGACATCATTGGTGCTACGGCAGTCCGGCGGATGGCGGACCTGCCCTGTTTCAACCCGAACCATCGGGTCGTGTATTTCATGCCGGCTCGCCTCCAAGATGCTGATCGTCCTGTCGCCCGCCAAAACTCTCGACTATGAAACACCGCTGCCAAAGCGGGCCCATACCGTGCCCGAGTTCCTGCCGGACTCCGGCGAACTGATCGGTACGCTGCGCGATTTCTCCGCCGACCGGCTCGCCGGGCTGATGGATATTTCCGGGCCGCTCGCCAGCTTGAATGCCGAACGCTTCGCGAACTGGACCACGCCGTTCAACCCCGACAATGCGCGTCAGGCTGCGTTGGCGTTTGCCGGCGACGTTTATGAGGGTTTGCAGGCGCAGGCACTGAGCGCGCAGCAGTTGCAGTTTGCCCAGAAGCGGGTGCGCATTCTGTCCGGGCTTTACGGCCTGCTCAAGCCACTGGACTTGATGCAGCCGTATCGGCTCGAAATGGGAACCCGGCTCGCGAATCACCGCGGCAAGGATCTGTATGCGTTTTGGGGGGACAAGCTTGCTGTCCGGATCAATGCCGAGCTTGCTGCAAGCCGTCATCCGGTTCTGGTCAATCTCGCTTCCGACGAATATTTTCGTGCGGTGCCGATGCGCGCTCTCGCCCATCCGGTGGTACAGCCGGTTTTCCAGGAGCGCAAAGGCGCGGCCTGGAAGGTCATCAGTTTTCACGCGAAGCGCGCGCGAGGCCTGATGACGCGCTTTGCGATCGACAATCGGATCGACGATCCGAAACACCTGAAGGAGTTCGATCGCGAAGGCTATCGATTTGTGCCCGACGCGTCCGATGCCGTCTCCTGGGTGTTTCGCCGCGAACATCCGGCAGGCTCAGACAACTAAGGGTTCAGGCTCGAGTTCGACCCCGAATCGGGTTTTCACTGCTGCCTGGATGCGTCGAGCCAGGGCCAGCATTTGCGCTCCGCTGGCCTTGCCGTGGTTGACCAGCACCAGCGCATGCGCCGCATGCACGCCGGCGTCGCCCTCACGCCGACCCTTGAAGCCACAGCGATCGATCATCCAGGCTGCCGACAACTTGCTACGAGATCCGTCCGGCCATCGAACCAGCCCTGGTTCACGCTCTGCGATCTGATCGGCCACCTCGGAATCAACAACCGGATTTTTGAAGAAACTGCCGGCGTTGCCGAGCACTGCCGGATCCGGCAGCTTGCGCCGTCGAATGGCCGAGACCGTATCCGCGACATCGCGTGGTGTCGGATGCCCGCATCCGCACGCCAGCAATTCGTCGCGCAACTCAGCGTAGTTCAGTCGTAGCGTCGGATGGCGCTCAAGGCGCAGCCGCACGCTGGCGATCAACCAGCGCCCCGCCTGAGCATGCTTGAAGACGCTGTCGCGATAGCCAAAGCCACATTGCTCGGCACTGAACTGTTGTTCCCGCCCGCTGGCCAGTTCGATTGCGCGCAGGCTTTCGAAGCGTTCACACAGTTCGACGCCGTAGGCACCGATATTCTGCACCGGGCTTGCGCCGACGCTGCCCGGAATCAATGCCAGGTTCTCCAGTCCACCCAGGCCCTGATCCAGGGTCCAGCGTACGAAGGCATCCCAGCTCTCGCCGGCCTGTGCTTCGACGATCACCTGCTCGCCATCGTCGGCGACGATACGCCGCCCCTTGGTGCAGACATGCAGCACCGTGCCCGGAAAGTCGGCGGTCAGCAGCAGATTGCTGCCACCGCCGATCACCAGCAGCGCAGGATCCTGGCGAGCTTGCTCAAGCGCTTGGCTCAGCTGCGCCGGGTCGAGAACCTGGATCAGACGCTTGGCATGGGCATCGATACCGAACGTGTTCAGCGTGCGCAGCGAGGCGTTATGGATGATGGTCAGGCTCATCGACTGGGACGTTCGGCGAACGATGCAGGATGGAGCATGGCGGCTTACAGTCCCCGGGGCAGCGATCAGGCAGACAGCTGGCCGCGTCCGGGCCTTAGCTGGGCTGGTAGGCGAGCCGCACGTAGATCGGCGCGTACGCTTCCGCCTGCGTGATCTCCACCAGCGTTTCGCGAGCAAGTTCAAGCAGCGCGATAAAGGTGACCACCGCGACAGCGGGGCCTTGATCAAGCTCGAACAGATCCTGAAACTCGGCAAATCGCCGATGCTGCAGCCCACGCAGGACTCGGGTCATATATTCGCGAACCGACAACTCCTCGCGGGTGATCCGGTGATGCTGGGTCAGTTTGGCTCGGCGCAGCACATCGGCCCAGGCGGCCTGCAGGTCGGCGACGTTGACTTGAGGCAGACGCACCGCGACCGGTTGCTCCAGATAGGCGGTGGCAGTAAAGAAGTCACGCCCAAGCTGTGGCAGCGCGTCGAGTTGCTGGGCACCCAACTTGATGCGTTCGTACTCGAGCAATCGGCGGGCAAGCTCTGCTCGCGGATCCTCGACCTCTTCGCCGGTATCGGCCTTGCGCACCGGCAACAGCATCCGCGACTTGATGTCGATCAGCAGCGCTGCCATCAACAGGTACTCGCCGGCGAGTTCCAGGTTGTGGTTGCGGATCTGTTCGACATAGGCGAGGTACTGGCGCGTGACATCCGCCATCGGGATGTCGAGGATGTTGAAGTTCTGCTTGCGGATCAGATACAGCAACAGATCGAGCGGACCCTCGAACGCGTCCAGAAAGATCTCGAGCGCATCGGGCGGGATGTACAGGTCTCGCGGAATCTGCAGCACCGGCTCGCCATAGAGCCGGGCGATGACCTTCAGTTCGAGCTGGCGATCGTCGGCATCGTCGGCATCGTCGGCATCGTCGGCACAGTCGGCACCGTCAGCTTCAGCGTCAAGGCTTGGATTGGCGGCCGCAGGCTCGACGAGTAATTCGTCAGCCTCTTGCTGGGGGTCTTGCGGCTGCAAGCCCTCAGCCCTTGATCTGGTAGACGTAGGCTGCCTGGCGCACGCGCGACTCCTTGTCACGACGTTGCGTTTCAGGATCTTGCGGCTTGTCCCACCAGATCGCGCGCCCCTTGCGCTGCTCGTCTTCAAGGTGAGGCCTGGCCTGCTTCAGTTCGCGCAGAAAACGGGTGACGTCCGATTCGTACATGGTGGTCTGCTCTTTAGTAGATCCGCAATTTTAAGCGATCGGCCGGTTCTGTTCGATCGACGCCAGCGCGCTACCCAGATCGGCAAAGAGATTGTCTTCACCCAGGTTCTGCGCAAAGCCCGAGCGGCGCATCAGGGACAGGGGCTGCTCATTGGCAGCAACGATCAGTAGTCGTCCGCCGCGCTCACGCACCAGTCGCAGCACTTCCTCCAGGCAGTCCAGCCCAGTGGTGTCCAGATTGATCGCCTGATGCATCTCGAGCACCAGATTGCCCGCGCCGCGCTGGGCCGCATCGGTCAGGCGCTCCAGCTTCGTGACCGAGCCGAAGAACAGCGAGCCGAACAGCCGGTACGCCTGCGTGTCCGGCGGGCAGCCATCGGGTTTCAAGACATCAACCCGGGTCACTGACGCGACACGCACGATGAACAGCGCACTGGCCAGCAACAGTCCGACCTCGACGCCGACCGTGACATCGAAGATCACGGTCAGTGCGAAGGTTGCCAGCAGAATCGCACGATAGTTGATCGTGAACTGGCGCAAACGCCCGAACGCCCGCCAGTCGCCCATGTTCCAGGCCACAAATACCAGAATTGCTGCAAGTACCGAAAGCGGGACGTCATGCGCGAGCGGGGCGAGCACCAGAACCGTGGCCAGCAGTGTCAGCGAATGGACGATACCGGCGATCGGCGAGCGCGCGCCGGTCCGAATATTGGTGACGGTGCGCGCAATCGTGCCGGTGGCCGCGATCCCGCCGAACATCGGAGTCACGAAGTTGGCGACGCCCTGCGCCATCAGCTCCTGATTGGGGTCATGGCGGTCGCGGGTAATGCCGTCGGCGACCCGGGCGCACAGCAGCGACTCGATTGCACACAGCAGCGTGATCGAGATGACCGGTCCGACCAGGTTGCGCACCTGATTCCAATCGAAGTCGGGCAGTGCCGGAGCCGGCAGGCCGCGCGGGATACCGCCGAAGCGGCTGCCGATCGTTTCGACCTGCAGCCCGCCCAGCTTGACGATCAGCGTGCCGGCGATCAGCACGACGATGGTTCCCGGTATGCGCGCCATCCAGCGCCGGGCGCGCGAATCGTTTTCCTTGTACGACTTGGGCCAGGCCACGACCGTGATCAGCGCAGCGATGGCCAGCGCGAGCGCAGTCAGATTGATGGTATGAAGGTGGCTGCCGATTGTGCCCAGTTGCGAGATGAAGTTGGCCGGCATCTTCGGGATCGACAGCCCGAGGAAGTCCTTCAACTGCTGGAACAAAATGATGACTGCGATTCCGTTCGTGAATCCGATCACGATCGATACCGGGATGTAGCGGATCAGGGTCCCGAGCCTTAGTGCGCCGATCGCAAACAGACCGATTCCGGAGAGCATCGTCGCAATCAGAAGATTCGCTACGCCGTAGCTTTCGACGATGCCGTACAACAGGGCGACAAAGGCGCCCGCCGGCCCGCCGATCTGCACCTTGGAGCCGCCGAGCGCGGAGATCAGAAAGCCGGCGATGATCGCGGTGATGATGCCCTGTTGCGGAGTGACGCCCGACGCGATGCCGAAGGCCATCGCCAGTGGCAGCGCGACGACGCCCACCGTGAGTCCGGCTGAGCAATCTGCCACCAGATCTTCGCGCCGATAGCCACGCAGACTGTCGACAAGGCGCGGACGAAACGAGAAGCTGCTCATCACTTAACGAGCCTCCTGGACATCGTGATCGCTGCAATCGTGTGCGGATTTTGCGCGCTCAGCGTCACTGCGTCATCGAGTGCATAGCCAAGTTGTTCGTAAAACGAGACAAGTCTTGGCTGATCGGCGCGAATGCCGAGTTGCAGCACCTGCACGGCCTCGGACCGCGCCTGTTCATGCACCGCATCCATCAGCAGTGCGCCGAGCCCCTGGCCGCGGTGCGCTGCGATGACACCCAGGCGCTTGATCTCCCAGCTCAGCGGCTGCCGTGCGACCGGAAAGTAACGCACGCTGCCGGCAAGCTCGTCGCCGACCCAAAGCAAAAACCCGCCTCCGGCGCTCAGGAGGCCGGCGACATACTCGATCGTTTCCCGGTACAGCGACGAATTGGCCGCGACGCGGCCAGTCCAGGCCTGCAAAGAGACCCTGTGCATCAGTTCAGCGTCACCTGGGCCTGCCGGGCGCAGCGCGATGTTCACTTCACTTTCATTCCAGGAGCGGCGCCGTAATCAGGCGAGAGCAGGAAAATGCCGGTGCCGCGCGACGGATCGTCGAACGAAGCCGCCAGCACCATCCCTTCGGAGACGCCGAATTTCATCTTGCGAGGCGCAAGATTCGCCACCATCACGGTGGACTTGCCAACCAGGGACTCGGGCGAGTACGCAGATTTGATACCCGCGAACACGTTGCGGGGCTGCGGCTCGCCGCAATCGAGTGTCAGGCGCAGCAGTTTGTCGGAGCCTTCAACTGCCTCGGCAGCGACGATCTTCGCAATGCGCAGGTCCACCTTGGCGAAGTCCCCGATCTGGATCAGGCCTTCCCCCTCGGATCCGGTGTCGGTCGCCTGGGCCGGGTTTGACGCACTCTTCGCGGCGCCTGCCTTGCCCGCGCCGGCGGGCGGCGCAGCCGGCGCGCTGGGCGCTGGCGGCTCGAACAGTGCATCGAGCATCTTCGGATCCACCCGGGTCATCAGGTGCTCATAGCGCGCGATGCGGCGCGGCGGGCGCCCAAGATCGTCCCAGGTGAGCGGCTGCGTGCAACTCAGAAAGGTTTCTGCCTGAGCGGCCAGCATCGGCAGAATCGGTTTGAGCCAGACGGTCAGCGCATGAAAGCCCGCGATGCAAGCCGAGCACACTTCATGCAACCGGGCCCGGCTGGCCGGATCCTTGGCCAGTTCCCAGGGCTTTTGTGCATCGAAGTGCTGGTTGATGCGATCGGCGAATTCCATCGCCATGCGCAGAGCGCGGCCAAACTCCCGGCTTTCCAGACAGCGTGCGATCTCTTCGGAGTGCCCGGGTTCGTCGAACTCACGCCAGGAAGGCAGCTCGCGGACATCGAGCAGTTCGCCGTCGAAGAATCGCGCCAGGAAGCTGGCCGAGCGGCTGGCGATGTTCACATACTTGCCGACCAGGTCGCTATTGACCCGCGCGACAAAATCATCGGGGTTGAAGTCGACGTCCTCAACGCGGGCGTTCAGTTTGGCGGCGATGTAATACCGCATCCACTCTGGATTCATCCCGATGTCGAGATAGCGCAGCGGCGAGATGCCGGTGCCGCGCGACTTGCTCATCTTTTCGCCGCTGACGGTGATGAAGCCATGCACGAACACATTGTTCGGGGCCTTTCGGCCCGAAAAGTGCAGCATTGCCGGCCAGAACAGCGTATGGAAGTAGATGATGTCCTTGCCGATGAAGTGGTACTGCTCAACCTGGGGGTCTGACACGAACTGGTCAAAGTCCTGTGTGGTCAGCGCGGCCGCCTGTCCCTTGGCGAAATGGTTCTTCAGGCTGGCCAGGTAGCCAACTGGCGCATCGAGCCACACATAGAAATACTTGCCCGGCGCATCCGGGATTGGAATGCCGAAATAGGGTTCGTCGCGGGAAATGTCCCAGTCGCCCAAGCCTTGGTCGCCCTCGAGCCATTCGCGGGTCTTGTTGGCCACTTCCGGTTGCAGCTTGCCATCCTGGGTCCATTGGCGAAGGAACTCCACGCAGCGCGGATCGGACAGCCGGAAAAAGAAGTGCTCCGACTGGCGCAGCACCGGTGTGGCGCCGGATAGCGTGGAATACGGATTGCGCAGTTCGGTGGGGGCATAGACCGCACCGCAGCTCTCACAGGAATCGCCGTACTGATCCTTTGCGCCGCACTTCGGGCATTCACCCTTGATATAGCGGTCCGGCAGGAACATGCCCTTGACCGGATCGAAGAACTGCTCGATGGTCTTTTCGGCGATCAGACCTGCGCTCTTGAGCTTGCGATAGATGTCCTGCGACAGTTCGACGTTCTCGGCCGAGTGCGTCGAGTGCCAGTTGTCGAACGAAATGTGAAATCCGTCCAGGTAGCGCGGACGTTCGGCGGCAATCCTTCCGACCAGCGCGTCGGGCGTGATGCCTTCGGACTCCGCCTTGAGCATGATCGGCGCGCCGTGTGCATCGTCAGCACAGACGAAATGCACCTCGTGGCCACGCATGCGCTGGAAGCGCACCCAGATGTCGGCCTGGATGTATTCCATGATGTGGCCAATGTGGAATGAACCATTGGCGTAGGGCAGGGCAGTAGTGACGAACAGGCGGCGCTTCATGGATCCTTCGATCGCCGGCGACAGGCCGGATGCAAAACCACCAATTCTACAAGGGGATAGGGTTATCGGACCGCTTCGACCGGGATCTCTTGGCGATTCGTTTAGACTTGCCGACGACCCAATCACCCTGGACCCAAAGCCATGAGTCTCACTGCCGATCAAGTCAACCAGGCGCTCGCACGGATCGTCGATCCGAATACCGGCAAGGACCTGGTCGCTGGTAAAGCTGCCCGCAACGTGCGCGTCGAAGGAACGGACGTCAGCGTCGACGTCGAACTCGGCTACCCGGCCCGCAGCCAGATCGAACCGATTCGCCGTCAGGTGATCGCTGCGCTGCGCGAGTTGCCGGGTGTCGGCAACGTCAGCGCGAATGTCTACCAGAAGATCATTGCCCATTCGGTGCAGCAGGGCGTTAAGCTGCTGCCCGGGGTCAAGAACATCATTGCGGTGGCGTCCGGCAAGGGCGGCGTCGGCAAGAGCACGACGGCCGTCAATCTCGCGCTGGCGCTTGCGGCTGAAGGCGCAAGCGTTGGCATGCTCGATGCCGACATCTACGGGCCTTCGCAGCCAATGATGCTCGGCATCTCCGGACGGCCCGAAAGCCAGGACGGCAAGCGGCTGGAGCCGATGACCGGTCACGGCATTCAGGCGATGTCGATCGGATTCATGATCGATGTCGACACACCGATGGTCTGGCGCGGCCCGATGGTCACACAGGCACTCGAGCAGTTGCTGCGCGAGACCAACTGGCAGGAGCTCGATTACCTGGTCGTTGACATGCCGCCGGGCACCGGTGACATCCACCTGACGCTGGCGCAAAAGATCCCGGTCACCGGAGCGGTGATCGTGACCACACCGCAAGACATTGCGCTGCTCGATGCCCGCAAGGGTCTAAAGATGTTCGAGAAGGTCGGCATTCCGATTCTTGGCATCGTCGAGAATATGGCGATGCATGTCTGCTCCAAGTGCGGGACGATCGAGCACATCTTTGGTGAGGGTGGCGGCGAGCGCATGGCCAAGGAGTACGACGTCGACTACCTGGGCGGTTTGCCGCTCGACATCCGGATCCGCGAGCAGGCGGATTCCGGCTGCCCGACGGTGGTGGCTGACCCCGATGGTGCGCTGGCAGGCTCCTATCGCGAGATCGCGCGACGCATTGCGGTCAAGATCGCCGAGAAGGCGCGTGACATGACGTCGCGCTTTCCGTCGATC
>JALRBB010000332.1 GCA_023257915.1 Quisquiliibacterium sp.
GGACGCCCCGAGTCATACCTCCGTTTTTACTGCGTCGCCCAAGGTGCCTTTTAAAAGCGGCGGATGCGTGACGATGCTTTTCAGATCCGGTCGCGCCTGCATCAACTTGCTTGTGTCCGGCCTGGGGCGGCGCATCGACGGGTCATTGCTGAAATGCTCCTCGATTGCCGCCGCAATTTGCAAAAGCCGCCCGTCGCGGTGCAGCGGGCCGATCATCTGCAGTCCGAACGGCATGCCGGCTTCATCGAGTCCGCACGGCAAAGACAGCGCCGGATTGGTTGCGAGCGTCACTAGATAGGTCAGGCTTAGCCATTCGTAATAATTGCGCTGTGGCTTGCCATCAATGACTTCGGCGTAAAGCTGTTTCCAGGGAAACGGGCTCATCGGTGTAACCGGAGCAAGGATCAGGTCGTACTGCTGGAATGCCGACTGGAAGGTTCGCAGAATGCCGGTTTGCGTCAGATGCGCCCATGCGCGATCCGCCAGTGTGATGCTTGCCGCCATTTCGACATTGGCGCGCACATTGGGGCCTAGCGTCTCGGGTTGTGTGCGGTAGGTCTCTTCGAAAGCTGCGACAAAGCTTTCGGCGCGGATCACGTCGAAACAACGATGGCCGTCTTCCAGATTCCATCCAAGAGGCTCGCAGATTGCGACTTCGCGCGAGATGGTCTGAATGCGCGCGCGAAATGCACGGCGCGCCATCGGGTCGACCGCGCAGGCACCGAAGTCTTCGGAGTATGCAACCCGCAGCGAACGGATGTCGATCGGCTGGATCGGCCAGACCGGGTCGTGACACACGCCGAGACTCAGTGGGTCCATCGGATGCGGGCCGATGCTAGCTTGCATCATCAGCGCGGTGTCGGCCACGCTGCGGCCCATCGGGCCCAGTACCGAGATTGCCGACCAGCCGAGTGGCCGCATGTCATTGGCGACCAGGCCAGGGGAAGGACGCAGACCAACCACGCCGCACAGCGCTGACGGGATTCGCAAAGAGCCGCCAGTGTCCGATCCGGTGCACAGCGGCAGCATGTCCGTTGCCAGCGCGGCAGCCGAGCCGCCAGAGGAGCCTCCGGCATTTAGGTCTGGATTGAATGGATTGCCGGTTGCGCCCCACACCGGATTGCGGGTGTTGCCACCCGCGCCCATGTCGGGTGTGTTGGTCTTGGCCGTGACGATCGCGCCGGCCTGCCGCAGACGCGCAACCAGCGAGATGTCCTGCGTGGGGATATGGCCGCGCAACCGGACGTTGCCGCTGGTTGTCAGTAGACCTTCGGTGGCCTGCAGGTCCTTGACGCCCAGGGGAAGGCCATGCAGTAGCGGCAGGTCTGCCGTGCCCGCCACCGCGGCATCGGCGCGGCGCGCGGCAATCCTGGCGCGGTCAAAGTCGGTCGCGCAGATCGCATTGACCGCCGGGTTCAGCGCTTCGATCTGCGCGATGCATGCATCGGTCAATTCGAGCGACGAGAGGTCGCCGTCGCGGATCCGTTGCCGCAGCTCGACTGCGCTGAGTTCGACGATCGACATGGTCTTTATTGCACCGGAATATTGGCGCGGTGCGCGTAGGCACGCAGCAGCGGTAGCTCCTGTGCAACCCGCGTGTCGTATACCTTGCCGGGCTGGTAGGCGACGTCCAGCCCCTTGCGTTCAAGTTCTCCGCGCGTGGCCGGATCGAGCACGGTTTCCTTCAGCGCCTTTTCAAGCTTGGCTCGCGCTTCATTCGACATGCCGCGCCGGGTCACGATGGTGATCCAAGGCACCATTTCGTAGCCGGAAAATCCCAGCTCGGCCACTGTCGGAACCTGCGGCATTTGCGGTGAGCGTTTGGCAGTCGTGACTGCGATCGCCTTGACCTTGCCGGCGGCCATCTGAGGGCGCGCCGCCACGCTGGTGTCAAAGCTCAACGGAATCTGCCCGCCGATCAGATCGGTCATCGCAGGCGCGCTGCCGCGATACGCAACATGCACCAGGTTGGCTCCGGTCATCACCTTGAACATTTCGCCTGCCAGGTGCGCCGTGGTGCCCACGCCGAAGGAGCCGAAGTTCAGGCCGTTCGGACTTTTCTTGGACAGCGCGATCACTTCCTGCACCGTAGTGGCGGGAACCTTCGGATGGGCCAGCAAGACCAGCGGCGAGGTGCCGATCAGGCCGATCGACTCGAAATCCTTTTGTGGGTCATAGGGGAGTTTGCTCTTTAGAGCGGGATTGACCGTGAACGTGGTGTTCGACGAGATCAGCAGCGTATAGCCGTCGGCGTTGGCACGGGCAACGGCTTGCGCGCCAATGGCTGTACCAGCACCTGCCTTGTTCTCCACAATCACAGACTGCCCGAGGCGTTTGCCAAGCGGCCCTGCAAGCAGTCGCGCGATGGTGTCAGTGGCGCCTCCAGGCGGGTAAGGCACGACTAGGGTGAGAGGCTTTTCGGGCCATGCCGCGTGCGCCAGCACAGTGGCACCGGAAAGAATGAGGGCTAGAACCGTTTTTTTCATGCGTGTCTCCAGGAGTGATCTCGGATTATGACTGCAGCGTTACAGGGTTTCGTCGCTGCCAGGCAGGCGGATTGATGTTGGTCGTTTCGTTTTGATGCGCTTGCTCTCAGCGGTTCGTTATCGGCTTGTCGCTCGGCCCCCATCGCGTCCAGCGAACCGCCACCGCCGCCGACAGTCCGTATGACGACATCGCGACCGCCACCAGCGCAAAGTACTGCCATGTCGGCGCATCATTGGCAGCGAGCCAGGCGCCAAACACAAACGCGACGACCAGGCGCACCGTGCCCGCGATGACCAGTCCGGCCACCTTGCCGGAGCCCTGCGACGAGAAATACAACGTTGTGCCGATGCCCAGCAGCGCAAACGCCGGGCCAACGATGCGCAGGTACTGTCGCGCGAAATCGAGTACGCCTTCGTCGCTGGTGAAGATCGCCGCCCACAGGTCCGGCACGATGGCGACGATCAGGCCGAACAACCCGAGCGCGACTGCCGAGATCGATGCGGCGGTCCAGGCGATTGTGCGGGCCCGGGCCACGTTGCCGGCGCCGATCGCCATGCCGATCATCGGCAGCGACGCCACTCCGACGCCGAACGCAAACGGTGTCACCAGAAATTCAAGCCGTTGACCGATTGCATAACCGGCCAGCGGCAGCACGCCGAGCGGGGCGATCAGGCTGGCAAAGATCTGCATCGTCAGCACCGTCTGGATCGGCGACAGACAGGCGATCGCGCCGACCTTCAGGATGTCGTTGAGCAAGTCGCGGCGAACCGCAAAACGCTGCATGCGCAGGTGCAGCCGGCCCTGGCCGCGGGTCAGGTAC
>JALRBB010000359.1 GCA_023257915.1 Quisquiliibacterium sp.
GCGATCGCGTTGGGTCATCCGCTGGGCGCGTCCGGTGCGCGGCTGGTGTTGACCGAGATCAACCAGTTGCACCACACCGGCGGTCGCTACGCGGTGGCGACGATGTGCATCGGCGTCGGTCAGGGTATCGCCTCGCTGATCGAGCGCGTCTGACGCAAGGGCCCCTGAATCCTTATCAAGCAAGCGGAGGCGACGATGGCGATCGATGAAAAGAAGCTGACCGACGCGGTGCTGGCCAGGATGGATGGCTGCGACGACGCCCGCTTCAAGCAGGTGATGAGCAGCCTGATCCGGCATCTGCACGACTTCGTGCGCGAGATCGAACTGACCGAGGCCGAGTGGGAAACTGCCATCAGATTTCTGACCGCCACCGGCCAGAAGTGCGATGACAAGCGCCAGGAGTTCATCCTGCTGTCCGACACGCTTGGGGTGTCGATGCTGGTTGACGCGATCAACCATCGCTATGGCGACGGAGCGACCGAGACCACGGTGTTCGGCCCGTTCTTCGTCGAGGGAGCGCCGGATGTGCAGATGTGGGCCGACATCCGAGGTGCTGCGCGCGGGATGCCCTGCTATGTGTCCGGCACGATCCGCGACCTCGATGGCAAGCCGGTCGCCAATGCGCTGATCGATGTCTGGCAGGGCGACGGCGAGCAAGGCCTGTACGACGTGCAGATTCCGGATGGGCAGCCGTATTGCCGGGCCAAGGTACACACGGACGCGCAAGGTCGCTTCGGCTTTCTGACGGTGCAGCCGATCAGCTATCCGGTGCCCACCGATGGCCCGGTCGGCGCGATGCTGATGAAGATGGGCCGACATCCGTTTCGCCCGGCGCATGTGCACACCATGATTTCGGCACAAGGCTTTCGGCCGCTGACTACGCATCTGTTCGTGGCCGGTGATCAGTATCTGGGCAGCGACGCAGTGTTCGGCGTCAAGGACTCCCTGATCGTGGATTTCGTGCGCCACGAACCGGGCACTGCGCCTGATGGCCGCGTTTGCAATGAACCCTTTACCACCGCGCACTACGACTTCGTGCTCGCGCGGGCATGACAACCGGAGAATGAACGCAATGAGCAACGACGCAATCATCAAGGAAATCGAGGCGCTGGATGCCAAGCGGCAGCAGGCGCTTCTTGACGGCGACATCGACACGGTGGCTGGGCTGCTCGCCCCCTCGTTGCGCTACACGCACTCGTCGGCCGCGTCCGACGACCGCGATGCGTACCTGGAGAGCCTGCGCAGCAAATATCGCTACCAGGCGTTCAAGGATCTGGGCCGCACGTTCCAGGTGCATGGCGATACCGTACTGGTGTTCGGCGACACCCGGATCGACGTTCACGTCAACGGCACGCCAAAGGTCGTGATGGCTCGTTATCTGGCGGTCTGGGTGCGTCAGGGCGGGCAGTGGAAGTTTGCGGCCTGGCAGTCGACGCCGATCCCCGCGTGAGGCCGACATGATCGACGACAAGGCACTCGACGCGCTGTTTCGCTTCGCTCGCACCGCCAACGCGTTCACCGCGGAGCCGGTCAGCGACGCGCAGCTGCATCAGGTTTACGACCTGCTGAAGATGGGGCCGACCGCCAGCAACGGTTTGCCCGGTCGTTTTGTATTCCTGCGCAGCCGCGAAGCGCGCGAGCGACTGCGCCCCGCGCTCTCGCCGGGCAACCTCGACAAGACGATGAATGCGCCGGTCACCGTGATCGTCGCGCACGACACCCGTTTTCACGAGCATCTGCCCAGGCTGTTCCCGCACAATCAGGATGCCAAGTCCTGGTTCGATGGTGACGCCAAGAAGGCGCATCGCGAGGCGGCGGCGTTTCGCAACGGTTCGATGCAGGGCGGCTATCTGATCCTTGCCGCGCGCGCGGTTGGACTTGATTGCGGTCCGATGTCGGGCTTCGACAATGCCAAGGTCGACGCAGAGTTTTTCCCGGACGGTCGCTACCGCAGCAACTTCATCTGCAACCTCGGCCATGCCGATCACTCGAAGACCTTCGCGCGTCTGCCGCGTCTGGAATTCGACGAGGCCTGCCAGATCCTGTAGCGCAGGCTGGAACTCACCTTCCTGGGCGAGCCGTGATTCTGCACCGGCGCCCCCAAGGGCCTGGCCGGGGGGTGCCTGTGCACAAGCCCCGGATTCGCCCCGGTGGGTGATCCGGCGCGCAGATGCTTGAAACTTTCGGGCATCGCTCCCAACTGTTGGACATCGCAGGTGCAACTGCGTTCAACCAGACAAGGGAGTCAAGTCATGGCACGTCTTTCCGTTTATGACCCGTTTGCCGAAGTGTTTCCGCAACTGTTTCGCGGGTTCGCCGCTCCGACTCGCGAGCGTCAGGCGCAGCCGCTCGAGGTGCGTGTGGATGTGAAGGAAAACGCGAACGCCTACACGGTGCACGCCGAGATGCCGGGTGTCGCCAAGGAAGACATCCACGTCGAAATCGACGGCAACCGGGTGTCGATCAGTGGTGAGGTGCGCCGCGAGAACCTGGAGAAAGATGGCGAGCGGCTGGTGCATAGCGAGCGGTATTTCGGCTCGGTTGCGCGCAGCTTCACGCTGGCCAATGAGATCGATGACGACAAGTCCGAGGCGCACTTCGAGAACGGTGTGCTGACGCTGACGCTGCCCAAGCGGGCCGCCGCCAGCAGCCGCAAGCTGCGGGTAAACTGAGCCTTGCGCCGGGCCGGCTTGCAGGCCGGTCCGGTGATTGATGCGGCGCCTTCGCCGTCTAGGCGACGATCTCGTAGCCGGCTTCGGCGATCGCCTCGCGCAGCTTTGCATCAGGTGCACTCGATTGCACCGCGACCTGGCCGCTCGGCAGGTCGATCTCGACCTTGGCGTTCGCATCCAGTTCCTGGATTGCGTTTGTCACGGCCTTCACGCAGTGCTGGCAGCTCATTCCCTTGACCGTAAGGTTCAGCATTTTGATGCTCCGCAGTGGATGTCGATGGTCCTGTTGCAATGATAGGCTAGAGACATCCGGGTCAAGGGCGATTCGCGCGCTGGCCTCGCCGCTGGCCCGCAAAGCCGAACCCTCCGGATTACGCCCATGAATGCCGCATCCGAACCCCTGAGCCCCGTACCGCCGCAGACGGCTTCTTTTGCGATCGGTGGCATGACCTGCGCCGCCTGTGCAATGCGCGTCGAAAAGGCGCTGCGCAAGGTGCCTGGCGTTGACGATGCGGTTGTGAACCTCGCCACCGAGGTGGCCACGGTGTCTTTCCCTGCCGGCTCGGTTCAGACCGATGCGCTGATCGCCAGCATCGTGAAGGCCGGCTATGAGGCGACGCTGCGCACCGACGATCAGGCTTTGTCGGCTCAGGGGCCCGATCGCGGCTGGATCCCGGTGCTGGTGGCCGCGGTGCTGTCGATCCCATTGCTCGCGCCGATGCTGCTGGCACCGTTCGGCATCGATGCGATGCTGCCCGGCCTCGTGCAGTGGCTGCTCGCCACGCCGGTGCAGTTCGTGCTCGGCGGGCGTTTTTACGTGGCTGGCTGGAAGGCCTTGCGTGCCGGTTCCGGCAACATGGACCTGCTGGTCGCGATCGGCACCAGCGCGGCCTACGGCCTGTCGGTCTATCAGTTGCTGGCGCATGGCGACGGGCATGGTGCGCACTACTACTTCGAGGCCGGCGCGGTGGTTGTCACGCTGGTGATGTTCGGCAAGTGGCTCGAGGCCCGTGCCAAGCGCAAGACGACCGAGGCAATTCGTGCGCTGCAGGCGTTGCGACCCGATACCGCCTGCGTGCTGCGCGACGGCAGCCAGCATGTGGTGCCGATCGCGTTGGTGAGGCTTGACGATCATGTGCTGGTGCGTCCTGGCGAACGGGTACCGGTCGATGGTGAGGTGCTCGAGGGGCGCAGCCACGTTGATGAGTCCTTGCTGACCGGCGAGAGTCGTGCGGTGTCCAAGGAGCCCGGTGCCCGGGTGACCGGCGGATCGATCAACGCCGACGGGCTGCTGACGATCCGCGTGACGGCGGTCGGTGCCGAGACGATGCTCGCCCGGATCATCCGGATGGTCGAGCAGGCGCAGCAGGAAAAGGCTCCGATCCAGCGGCTGGTCGATCGCGTCAGCGCGGTGTTCGTGCCGACGGTGATGGGAATCGCGCTGCTGACGCTCCTTGGCTGGGGGTTTGCCAACGGCGACTGGACACAGGCGACGCTCAATGCGGTTGCGGTACTGGTCATCGCCTGCCCCTGCGCACTCGGGCTGGCGACGCCGACCGCAATCATGGCTGGCACCGGTGTGGCGGCGCGACATGGCGTGCTGATCAAGGATGCGCAGGCGCTGGAGCTCGCGCATGCGGTGACCGTGGTCGCGTTCGACAAGACTGGCACGCTGACCGCGGGCCGACCCTCGCTGGCCGCGATCGAGCCGGCGGACGGCTTCGAGCGGGTCGGGCTGATGACGCTGGCCGCGGCGGTGCAGGCCGGCAGTGAGCATCCGCTGGCTCGCGCGGTGCTCGCTGCTGCCGCGCAGGAAGCCGGCACACCGCTGAAGGCCAGCCAGATCAGCGCACTTCCGGGGCGCGGTGTGAGAGGCCTGGTCGATGGCCGGTCGGTCTGGGTCGGCAGTGATCGGCTGATGGACGAGCTCGGAGTTGCTCCCGGGGCGCTTGCCCCGCTCGCCGCCAAGCTGCAGGCGCTCGGTCGCACCGTGTCCTTTGTGGCGATCGCCGATGCTGGTACCGAACAGGCACGGCTCGCCGGCCTTCTCGCGTTTGGCGACGAGCCCAAGGCGAGCGCCGCGCAGGCGATGGCCGAGCTGCATCGGCGCGGCCTGCGCACCGTGATGCTGTCAGGTGATAACGCCGGTGCGGCTGCGGCGGTTGCGGCGCGCCTGGGCATCGACGATGTACGGGCGCCGGTTCTGCCGCAGGACAAGGCGCAGGTCGTGGCCGAATTGCGTGCGTCCGGCGCGGTGGTCGCGATGGTCGGGGATGGTGTCAATGACGCGCCGGCACTGGCGGCTGCCGACGTCGGCATTGCGATGTCCACCGGCACCGACGTCGCCATGCATACCGCCGGCATCACGCTGATGCGTGGTGAACCCTTGCTGGTGGCCGACGCGATTGAGATTTCTCGTCGCACCTATCGCAAGATCCGGCAAAACTTGTTCTGGGCATTCATCTATAACGTGATCGGCATCCCGATGGCGGCATTCGGGCAGCTCGATCCGGTGGTTGCCGGAGCGGCGATGGCATTTTCCAGTGTCAGTGTGGTTGGCAATGCCTTGCTGCTTCGGCGCTGGAAGCCACAACAGGCAGGCTCGTCGCCTGGTTGACAATCGCCCGTCCGCGCCGCCAGCGGGCTGGCAGCCTGGGGAGGATGTGATGAAACACGAGGCGCTCAAGATCATTCACGAAGAACACCGTGCGCTCGCGGCATTGCTCGAAACCTTGCGACTGCTCGCTGAACGCCTGGGACCGGTTGCGGATCCGCGCGACCTGTCGCTGATCCGCGCGATCTTCTTTTACATCGATGAGTTTCCCGAGCGATTGCACCATGCCAAGGAAACCAGCCTGCTGTTTCCCCGCTTGCGCAGCCGGGCGGCAGAGGCCGC
This sequence comes from Quisquiliibacterium sp., assembly GCA_023257915.1. Classification (GTDB taxonomy): domain Bacteria; phylum Pseudomonadota; class Gammaproteobacteria; order Burkholderiales; family Burkholderiaceae_E; genus Quisquiliibacterium. The sequence continues at coordinate 5,569 of JALRBB010000359.1, forward strand.
CAATGTGCTCGATACGCTCGATGAGCAGCATGCGCGCGGCGAGAGCGCGATCCGCGAACTCGAGCATCTGCTGCTCGCGTACGAGCAGCTCGGCGAGCGCCGGCGCAAGCCCTTCATCGCGGCCTTGAATCGCTATGTCGAGTTTTACACCGGCCACATGGCGATCGAGGACACGCAGGTGATGCCGCTGGCCGAAAAGCGGCTCACCGAAGAAGACTGGAGGGAGCTGAATGCTGCATTCGCCGAGAATCGTGATCCGCTGACCGGACACACGCCGTCCGAGGAATACGCGGCGCTGTTCGAGCGTATCGTGACGATGGCGCCGGCCCCGATCGGTCTGGGCCCAGAGCGTTAGCCGCGCATCGCACCCAGCCTGGCCAGTCGCGCATCCAGCGCGGCGACGTCGAGCTGCGCGCGCACTCCGATCACCACCAGCCGGCCCGGCTCGTCTTTGGTGGGCTTGTCCATGCCCCGGGTTTCGACCCGACGGCCGACCTGCTGCACCAGCCAGCGCGTGCCGTCGGTGGCGCCGAGCAGACCCTTGGCGCGCGCCACCCCCATCGCCGGGTCGGTCAGCACCTCGGTGATCTCGTCGATGCGTACCGGTTGCGCAAAACGCACCGAGAGGCTCGCGAACAGCGTCGTGGCCAGATGGCTGCTCGCGGGGGAAATCGCCCCTTTTGCTGACGCGAGAGCTGATGGGCGCGCGCTTGCAAGGCTTCGGTTCGCTGCGGGCCGGTCAAACCCGACGCGGTCTGCAAGCAGCAGCGCGCGCTCGATGCGCCCATGCTGCATCTCGATGCAAACCGCCTGTGGTGCCACCTCGGCGAGCCAGGTTCGCAAGCCCACAATGGCGGCTGGCTCGGCGAGGTCGGTCTTGCCAAGCAGCACCAGGTCGGCCTCGCGCAACTGCGAAAGCACCGTGTCGCCGACATACCGGTCCGCGGCGCGCTCGCGCAGCGATTGCGTGTCGGCCACCACGATCACCGCGTCGGTGGTGACGCCGCGCATCAGCGTCAGCGTGCGCGCGATCGCGCGCGGCAGCGCAACGCCGCTGGTTTCGATCAGGATGCGCTGCGGTGCCGGTTGCATCGCGATGACGCGGGTCAGCGCATCGAGCAGGTCGTTGCCGAAGCTGCAGCACACGCAGCCTCCGGCAATACTGATCAGATCTTCGTCACGTGCCTCGATCAGGTCGGCGTCGATGTCGATGTCGCCAAAGTCGTTGACCAGCACCGCGATGCGCTCGCCATCGGCTTGACGCAGCAGACGGTTGATCAGCGTGGTCTTGCCGGCGCCCAGGTAGCCGCCGATGATCGTGGCTGGGATCAGCGCCGGAAACGACGGCGTCACGGAATCTCGGTCGGGCACCGGTCAGTCGGTCGTCTCAGAGTGCCGCAGCCTCGAACACTCGGCCACCCTGGACCACGCCCCAGACCGGTACGTCCTTGAGCGTCCGAGGATCGACCTGCAGCGGGTCGGCTTCGAGCACCGCGAAATCGGCGCGCTTGCCGGTCTCGATCGAGCCGATCTCGCCGTCGAGCTTCAGCGTGTAGGCCGGACCGAGCGTAATTGCATGCAGAGCTTGCTCCGGCTCGATCCGTTCGAGTTCTCCGAGGGTGCGGCCCGAGGCGGTCAATCGGTTCACCGCGCACCAGGCGGTGAACAGCGGGTCGAGCGGAGTGACCGGCGCGTCCGAGTGGATCGCCAGCGGCACGCCGTGGGTCAGCGCGGTGCGGCAGGCGTTCATCCGTTCGGCGCGCTCCGGGCCGACCGTGGTCGCATAGTGCTGGTCGCCCCAGTAAAAGTGGTGGTTGGCAAACAGGTTCACGCACAGGCCCAGCGCCCGGATGCGGCGGTATTGGGCGGTATCGGCCAGCTGGCAGTGCTGCAGCGTGAACCGGTGGTCGCGTGCTGGGTGACGCGCCAGCGCGTGTTCCATGCAATCGAGTGCCATTTCGGTGGCCTCGTCGCCGTTGGTGTGGGTGTGGATCTGCAGACCGGCCGCAAGGGCGAGTTCGTAGGCCTGACGAATCTGTTCCGGTGCGGTATACCAAAGGCCGTTCGCGGCACCGTTGTAATAGCCGGGTGCGCGCAGTCGAGCCGAAAAGCCCTGGATCGAACCGTCGGCGACGATCTTGATCCTGCCCAGCCGCAGCCGGTCGGTGCTGGCCGCCTGAAGCTTCACAGAGCGTTCGATCGTGTCGGGCACCGGATGGGCCAGCAGCCGGAGCAGCGGCACGATCCGGGTCGGGAACTGATCGTCGCCGGTCACCGACAGCATCATCGGCAGCGCCGATTCGGGCAGCGGGCTGGCCAGGTCAGTGGCGGTGGTCACGCCCTTGCGCACGCAAAGCTTGGCAAATGCGCGCAGACCTTGTTCATCGCCCGCCATGATCATGCGGTCGAAGCCGGCACGGTTGCCGACCGGTGTCATCGCCTCCGGCCCCTTCAGCTCGCCGGTCGGAAGACCGTCGGTGCCGAGCAGGATACCGGGGTGCTCAATGCCCGGGCGCAGCCAGTCGGCGAGCTTGAGCGCCGCGCTATTGACATTCAGGATGTGCAGACTTGCATGCGCGATCGTGATTGGCCGGGTCTGCGACACCCGGTCCAGGTCTTGTCGCGTGCAGCGCCGGCTGCCGAAATAGATCGGATCGAAACCCCAGCCGACCAGCGGCTGCGCCGGATCGGTCAGCAGGGGTTCTTGCTGCTGCAGGCGCTCGATGACCGCGTCAATCGAGCGCGCACCGGGCCAGAGCTTGCCGTTCGGGTCCATCCGGTCGTGATAACCGACATAGACGAAGCGCCACAAGGTGCCTTCCATGATGTGGCTGTGTCCCTCGACGAAGCCGGGCATCAGCACCTTGTCGGCGAAGCGCCGGTCCAGCGTGTGCGCGCCCCAGCCGCCGAGTTCGTCGAGCGTGCCGGCGCCCAGCCCCAGGCCGGCGCGCACCGCGACAGGGGTTGCGCGCGGGCGTGACGGATTCATCGTCAGAATGCTGCGGGCTTCGTAGATCGTGATCGGCATCGGTGGGTTCCAGGTCAATCGTTGATCGTACCGCGCGCCCGTGCTCGGTGGAATGCCGCGCAAATGCGCCTGGCCCGATTCCGGAACGCGGCAGGGTCTGGCTGAAGATGTCCGATCCGCGAGGGCCTTGCGCTAGACTGCGCCGATACGGTTTCATCCAAGGACTGCGCGATGCAACAGGAACGCTACGAATACGATGTACTGGTGGTCGGTACCGGTGCGTCTGGCATGTCGGCCGCGATCACCGCCGCCGCTCAGGGCCTGAAGGTACTGGTGGTCGAAAAACAGCCCATGTTTGGCGGCACCACCGCCCGCTCGGGTGGCTGGCTCTGGATTCCGGGCACCAGCCTGGCTAGCGCGCAGGGCATTCACGAGCCGGCCGGTGCCGCGCGCACCTACCTGCAGCACGAGACCACCACCCATTTCGATCCGGCCCGAGTCGATGCATTTCTGGAAAACGGACCGAAGGCGATCGACTTCTTCACTTCGAAAACCTGCGTGCAGTTCGACATGCCGCCGGTGTTCCCCGACTATCACGCGGAGGCACCTGGCGGTCAGCAGGGAGGTCGCTCGATGGTCACGCGACCATTCGACGGGCGGGAGCTCGGCGAGCGTGTTCGTCATCTGGCGCCGCCTCTGCCTGAACTGACGGTGTTCGGCATGATGCTGGGCTCAGGCAAGGAAATCTGGCACTTCATGCGTGCGTTTCGCTCGCTCGAATCCTTTGTGTTCGTGATGCGCCGGCTTGGTAAGCATTTCATCGACGTGCTGCGCCACGGCCGTGGCATGACGCTGACCAACGGCAATGCGCTGGCTGGCCGGCTCGCAAAGGCGGCGATGGACCTGGGCGTGCCGGTCTGGCTTGCGTCGCCGGTGCGCGAGTTGCTCAGCGAAAATGGCCGGATCACCGGCGCGATCGTCGAACACGAGGGGCGCCGTGTGCAGATCACCGCGGCGCGCGGCGTGGTGCTCGCCTGCGGCGGGTTTCCGCATGACATTGAGCGCCGCAAGCAATTGTTTGCGCATGCGCCAACCGGGACAGAGCACTTCACACCGTCGCCGTCCTCGAACACTGGCGACGGGCTGCGCCTGGCTGAATCGGTCGGCGGCTGGGTCGACCCCACCATTCCGAACGCGGCTGCCTGGGTGCCCACGTCGGTGACGGTCCGCAAGGACGGTTCGCAGGGTGTGATGCCGCATTTCATCGACCGCGCCAAACCCGGCGTGATCGCGGTCAATCGGGACGGCCGGCGCTTCACGAACGAAGGCAATTCCTATCATGACTTCGTGCAGGATCTGGTCGCCGACAGTCAGGGTCAGCCGGATGTGTTCGCATGGCTGCTTTGCGATCACCGCACGCTGCGCCGCTATGGCCTGGGTTGCGTCGCGTCATTTCCGATGCCGATCGGCCGTCACCTGCGCAGCGGCTACCTGAAGCGCGGCGCCAGCCTGGAGGAACTCGCGGTGAACATCGGCGTCGACGCAGTGGTGTTGCGCGAGACCGTCGAACAGTTCAATCGCGGCGCGCGCGACGGCCTGGATCCTGCGTTCGGCAAGGGCTCAAAGGCCTACAACCGGTATCAGGGTGACGCGCAGCAGGTGCCCAACCCATGCGTCGGTCCGCTTGAGCAGGGTCCGTTCTATGCGATCCGGCTGGTTGTCGGCGATATCGGCACCTTTGCCGGCCTGAGCACCGATGCCCAGACCCGGGTGCTCGATCGCAGTGGCCGACCGATTGCCGGACTGTATGCGGTCGGCAACGATGCGGCCAGCGTGATGGGCGGCAACTATCCGGGAGCCGGTATCACGCTGGGTCCGGCATTGACCTTCGGTTACGTGGCCGGGATGACGCTGGCTGCCGCCGGCGCGGCGCATGAGGGCGCTGTGCCGGCTCAACCCGCGGCCAGCCAGATCGAGAAGGCCGCTGCCTGACAGGGTGTCGGCGGGCGTCGGCCCGCTGCCAGTCGGGCGTCGGGATCCAATCCGGCGCCCGGATCGGATCGAGCGCCCGGATCGGGCCGATGGCTCAGATCGGATCTAGCGGATAGATCGGCCGACGCACCTTGTCGAACTGCAGCGTCGAGTAATCCGAGGTGCACACGCCTTCGCCGGCGCATTCGACGATCTGTCGAGCGATCGGCCCCATGCCGGCACGCCAGTGCACCCGGCTCTTTAGCATCAGGTAGCGTTTTTTCGTCGGATCGATGCCCTGCGAGTAGAAGCACTCCAGGTCGTTGGGTTCCTGCTGGCGCGAGATCACGAGGATCTGCACCTTGCCGGTATCGAGCACCGCCGTCGGTCCCATATCCATCAGCACGCCGCGTGACATCGGGCCGCGATTGCGAAAGCGTCCGTCGGTGATGTTGCGCACCGTGCCGCTGACCGTCAGCGGTTTGCCTTTCAGTCCGATCGAGGGCATGTCGAGCTTGCCGCCGAGCGACAGCGTTACATTCGCGCCGATGCCGGCCTCGGACATCTGCGTGACCGCCTGCGGGTCGTAGATCGCGAACGCGGCGACATCGTCCAGCCCGGCCTTCAGGATGCCATCGAGCACTGCGGTCGTGTCCATCGTGCCGCCGGACGCGGCGTTATCGTAGTGATCCAGCAGCACGATCGGGCCGCTACCGAGCTTTTGCGCGCGAGCCAGCGAGTCAGCCAGCGGCTCGATGCGATAGACGAACGCGGCGCGCTGGGTCCAGGCCATCTCGAGCAACTCGTCGCACCAGCGCCTGGCCAGCGCGGGATCGTTGTCGGTGACCACGACCGCCGACAGGCCGGCGTTGACGATGTCCGCATGCGGAAAACCGACGAATACGCTGGCGCACAGCGCGCCCTGGCGCTCCATCTGAATCGCACGGTCCTGGATCTCGCGATTCGGTGAATCCAGGCTCGACTGGCGCATCACGTGCGGCAGCATCGGTCGCTGACCCCAGGCCAGGCTCGGCTGGCCGCGGCCCGACAGCAGCTCAAAGATCGGCCGGCCGGCGCGCATGCCGGTCTCGAACACATCGACATGCGGATAGGTCTGGTAGCCGGCGATCACGGTCGCCTGGCGTGCGATCGCCGGATACAGGTTGGTGTGCATGTCCAGTGCGACACCGATCGGCAGATCGGGCGCGATCCGGCGGATACGCGTCAGCAGTTCGCCTTCGCCGTCCTCCAGGCTCTCGGTGACCATCGCACCGTGCAGATCGAGCAGGACCGCATCGCAGCCGCGCCGCACCGCGCTGCAGATCCGGTCGGCCATGTACTCGAAGGCCGCATCTTCGACCGGACCGCTGGGCCAGGCTTCGGCGGCGATCGGCGTGTCGATCTCGACCCCGGCGCGCTCGGCGAGCTCCAGGAAGGCTCCGATCGCCGAACCGGTGCCCTTGTAGGTGTCGCGCACCGCTTGACCTTCGGGTGGCGACGCCATCGCGCGGGCAAAGCGTGCAAGCGGTGTGGGAACCGGCGAAAAGGTATTGGTTTCGTGCTTCATCTGCGCGATGACGACTTTCATCGGGGCGCTCCTGTGGCGTGTCATGTCGATCCGGTCTTGGCGATGCAATTGCCCGGGATGGCCTACACTGATGCCGGTCCGGCTTTGCCTGCCGGTCGCTAGATTGCCAGCTACCCAGAAGATTGTCCGATGTCAGATTCCGAAGACTGGTCTTTTCCCGCCGACATGCGCCCCGAGCAGGCGCATCTGGATTTCGACCTTGCCGCCAGACTGGACGCCTTGGTGCTGCTACGCGCCGAGGTACCCGAAGATGCGTTTACCGCGCAGACGCTGGGCACCGAGCGTGGCGGCAACGGTGTCGTCATCGACGAGGGGCTGGTGCTGACCATCGGCTATCTGATCACCGAGGCGCAGACCGTCTGGCTGACCACACAGCGTGGTGCGGCGGTGCAGGGTTTTGCGCTGGCCTACGACCAGGCCACCGGCTTCGGGCTGGTGCGCGCGCTGGGCCGGCTCGATGCGACGCCGATGCCGCGTGGGCGTGCAGCCGATGTTGGCATTGGCGACCGGGTGTTCATGCTGTCGCATGGTGGCAGCCGGCATGCGCTCAAGACCCGGCTCAGAGACCGTCGGGTGTTCGCCGGCTACTGGGAATATCTGCTTGAGCAGGCGATGTTCACGTCGCCCGCGCATCCGGAGTGGAGCGGTGCGGCCTTGGTGTCCGAGCGTGGCGAACTGATCGGTATCGGCTCCTTGCTGGTGCAGGAGATGGTCGATGGCCGCACCGAGCAGGGCAACATGATCGTGCCGATTGATCTGCTCGAACCGATCCTTCAAAGTCTGCTCACCACCGGTACCTCGGGCCTGCCGCCGCGTCCTTGGCTAGGCCTGTACGCCGGGGAATCCGACGGCAATCTGGTGGTCGGTGGCGTTGCCGACAACGGTCCGGCGGATCGGGCCGGCGTGCAGCAGGGCGACCTGGTGCTCGAGGTGGCTGGCCGGCGGGTCGGTACGCTGGCCGAGATGCTGCGTGCGGTCTGGGCGCAGGGGGCGGCCGGTGTGACGATCCCGGTGATGGTCGGGCGCGAGGGCGATCTGCTGCGTCTGCAGATCGAATCGGTCGATCGCAGTGTATTGCTGAGCCGGCCTTCCATGCACTGAGCGCGGGAGCGCACGCGCGGTCACACATCTGTTTCAATGGTGCCTGACACCAGATGGGATGAAACGATGAAGATCACCGCAGTGAGCGCGATTCCGTTGCAAATCCCGTTCGAGGACGGCGGCTCAGGCAACGGGCTGATGCCCTCGCGCTGGGACAAGCTCGATATGGTCCTGGTGCGCATCGACACCGATGCCGGACTCACTGGCTGGGGCGAGGCATTCGGCTACTTCTGCCGTAACGCAGTGGTCGCGCAGGTACGAGATCTGGTCGCCCCGGCGCTCGTCGGGCGCGAACTGATCGATCCGGCCACGCTGAACGACGACCTGCAAAGACGCTTCGCGCTGTTCGGCCGCTACGGGATCACGATCTTCGCGTTGTCCGGCGCCGACATCGCGCTCTGGGATCTGAAGGCCAAGGCCGAGGGCGTCGACCTGGCCACACTACTGGCCGGCAAGCGCGTCCGTGAGCAGATCGACGCCTATGCAAGTCTGGTGCGCTATGCCGATTCAGCGCTGGTCGAGAAGTTTTCGGCCAAGGCCTGCACCGAGGGCTATGGCTGCCTGAAGCTTCATGAAATCACGATGCCAGAGATCCGCGCCTCGCGACGCGCGATCGATCCAGCCATGCAGCTGACCATCGATGTGAACTGCTGCTGGAGCGAGGAATTCGCCACCAGCGTTCTGCCCGAGTTGCGCGAGCTCGACACGCTGTGGCTCGAAGAGCCGGTCTTCCCGCCCGAGGACTGGGAGGCGCTGCGCCGACTGGGTCAGCATGGCGTTGCGATCTCGGCCGGCGAGAACGCCTGCACCGCGATCGAATTTGCGCGTTTGATGCCGGCGGTCAGGTATGCGCAGCCCAGCGTCACGAAAGTGGGGGGCGTAACCGAGTTCATGCGGGTGGCGGCGCTGGCGCGCGAGCGCGGCGCGACGCTGATGCCGCACTCGCCGTATTTCGGCCCTGGCTATTACGCCACCTTGCAGTTGGCGGCCGCGACCGAAACCGTCGGCCTGTTCGAGCATCTGTACATCGAGCCTGCGGCGTTCGCGGGCGGTGAGGTGTTGTTGCCCGAGGGTGGCAAGCTGCGGATCCCGGATCGTCCGGGCATTGGTTTCGAGCCTGATCTCGCGGTGCTCGAGAAGTACGCGGTCTGAGCCGCCGGGTCGGGCGGCAGACGAACCGCATGCATCCACGAATCCTGAGCAGAAAGTAGCGATGGCCTCCATGCTGAACATTCCGATCGTCGATGCCCATCATCATTTCTGGGATCTGTCTGGCGGACCGCTGCACTATCCCTGGCTGCACGATCCACAGCCGCATGAGTTCTTTCTCGGCAACTATGAGCCGCTCAAGCGCAACTACTTGCCGGCTGATTACCGCCGCGACAGCGCGGGCTTCAATGTGGTCACGACGGTGCATGTCGAAGCCGAGTGTGATCGCAACCAGCAGCTTGCCGAAACCCGCTGGCTGAGCGAGCTCAGTGCGAGTCAGGGTCTGCCCGGGGCGATCGTTGCGCACGCCTGGTTTCATACCGACAATGCGGCGCAGGTGCTCGAGCAGCAGGCGCAGTTCGCGCTGGTTCGCGGCATCCGCTCCAAGCCGGTCACCGCAGCCTCACCGGCGCAGATGCGTCGCGGGCTACCTGGTTCGATGCAGGATCCCAAATGGCTGGAGGGCTTCCGACGGCTACGGCGTCACAAGCTTTCCTGGGACTTGCGCGTGCCGACCTGGCACCTGGAAGAGGCGGCCGAGGTGGTCGCCACCGAACCCGACATTCCGGTGGTGCTGAATCACACCGGATTTCCCTGGGATCGCAGCCCGCAGGGCCTGCAGATGTGGCGGCGCGGGATGCGCGCGCTGGCCGCGCACCCGCAGGTGTACTGCAAGCTGTCGTGCCTGTGCCTGCCCGACGGCCCTTGGCTGGCGCCGGACAACGGACCGCTGGTGCGCGAGGCGATCGATATCTTCGGCATTGAGCGCTGCATGTTCGCGTCGAACTTCCCGGTCGACGGTTTGCGAATCTCGTACCGCGACATGTTCGAGGCGTTCGCACAGATGACCGCCGATCTGTCCGAGGGTGACAGGCGCGCGCTGTTTCATGACAATGCCTGCCGGTTCTACCGGATTGAACCTGCCGCGCTGGCGGCCTCTTGACCACCGACTACCGACCACCACGGAGCGCACAGATGACGACCGCGATTTCCCCAAATGTCCCGGAGCATGCCAAGCTCGGCCCGCTGGCCTCCCGACTGGTCAAGGTCAATGATCTTGCCTGGCAGCCGACCCGTTTCGCCGGTATTGATGCCAAGCCGCTGCTGGTCGATCGTGCCAGCGGCCTGGTGACCTCGTTGATCCGGATGGCGCCTGGCGCGGTGCTGCCGGATCATCAGCATGTGCTGATTGAGCAGACCTGGGTACTTGAGGGGCATCTGGTCGACAAGGCTGGACCGGATGAAGGCATTGAATGTCTGCCGGGAGAATTCATCTGGCGTCCGGCGGGTAGCCGGCATGTTGCCTGGTCGCCCAAGGGCGGCACGATGCTCGCGATGTTTCAGATTCCGAACAAGTTCTTCGAATCGGACGGTCGCGTCACCGACCAGGCCGGCGACGACTGGCAGGCGATCTGGGGCACGGCGCAAGAGTCTCGCGCTGGCTGAGGTGCGGCGGGGCCTTGATCCCAACCAACGAACAGGTATCTCCGATGGAACATCAGGCAGCTATGCATGACGCGCTCGACTTTGCCGGCAAGACCGTGCTGGTGGTCGGCGGCTCCAGCGGCATCGGCAACGGCATCGCCCAGGCATTTCGGGCGCACGGCGCGCAGGTGCATGTCTGGGGCACCCGGGCCAGTGCCGCGGAC
>JALRBB010000446.1 GCA_023257915.1 Quisquiliibacterium sp.
GGGTTTCGATACGCTCACATTCGAAATTATCCCCCCGCTGCGCGCATGTGCGTGGATCGATCCTTAGCGCGACTCTCCGAGCGCGGCGAGCAGGCCGGATTTTCGGGCGATCGCATCACCGACCAGCGCGAAGCCGAGCAGACGGCCGTCGGCACTCAGACAACGTGACTCGATGCCCGACTCGCTTGTCGTGTGCTGCCACCGTGGCTCGAGCGTCGCAGGCGGCGGAACTGCGACCACCGGGGCTACCGGCGTCTTGACCACGACCGGCATCGGCGGAAAGCGCACGTGGACATTGCTGCCGACGAGTTGCGCCGCGATCGTGCGTGCTGCATGCATGATTGGCATGACATAGGGCAGCACCACGCCTTCGTACTCGGCGCCGTCACCAAGCGCAAATATCTGTTGATCGCTAGTGCGCAGGCTGGCATCGACACGAATCCCGCGGTCGGTGTCCAGGCCCGCGTTGCGGGCCAGGTCGGTTCGTGGCCGAAGTCCGATCGCTGATAGCACCAGACTGGCGTTGAGCCGCCGGTCGTCGGACAGCCGCAGCCGGAGTTGCCCGCGATCGCGCTCAACGCTCAGGGCGCTCTTTTTCAGATGAAAACGCACGCCGATGCGTTCCAGGCTGCGTTGAAGAAGCGCCGCTGCCGGCTCCGGCACAAGCCGGCCGAGCACTTGCGGTCCGGGATCGACGATCTCCACGGCGTGGCCGGCTTGTGCGAGGTCATTGGCGAACTCGCATCCGATCAGGCCGGCTCCGAGGATGACGACCGGCGCAGCGTGTGCGAGCCGTTCGCGAAAGAGTGCATAGTCGTCCAGGTCGTTGACCGACAGCACGTCCCCGGCCGCGTCGCCGTCGAGCGCCACGCGGAGCGGTTCCGCGCCGGTTGCCAGCACCAGCTGCCCGTATTCGATTGCCCCGTCGCTGGTGTGCACAACGCGCCTGTCGCGATCGATTGAGAGCGCAGTCGTGTGGGCGTGCAGTCGAACCGCAGTCTGTTGCGCCATCTGTGCGGCCGGCGTATTGACCAGCTGCGCGGCGCTCTTTCCGGCGGCGAGCGCGTTCGACAGCATCGGCTTGCTGTAATAGTGGCCGGCATTACGAGTCACGATGCGCAACTCACGCGTTTTGTCGAGTTTGCGCAGTTCGCGGGCGACGGTCCAGGCGGCCAGACCGGAGCCCACGATCACCACCGGAAGTCTTGCGTCGGTCATCGCGGGTATTCCTCGTTTGTTGCCTCGTGGCGTTCAGGCGAGCTCGACCATCTCGAAGTCGGCCTTGGCGACACCGCAGTCCGGACACTCCCAATCGGCGGGGATGTCCTCAAGGCGGGTACCGGGTGCGATGCCGTCCTCAGGAATGCCTTGGGCTTCGTCGTAGATGAATCCGCACACGATGCATTGCCAGGTTTTCATGATGTTCTCCGTGGAAATTTCGACAGGGTTGGGGTGGGCTGGTGATTGGAAGCGGATATGGCCTGCTCAGGCAGCAAGGGCGTCCAGCGCCTTCTGGTAGTGATTTGCGTGGCGCTCTTCGACCTTGGCGAGTGCCGCGAAACGCTTGGCTGCCTTTTCGAGCATCAGCCTGAAACGCTCAGCGTGTTCGCGCGATTCGGCAATCTGTTCGTCGATCTCGGCGACGGCCGCGCAGTCACCTTCGGCGATCGCGGTCTTGCGAAAGCCCGGGTACATCTCGCTGTACTCGTAGGTCTCGCCCTCGATCGCGATCTGCAAAGCACGGGCAGGAGTGACTTCGCCTGCCGGGTACAGCAAATCGAGGTGGCCGAATGCGTGCATCACTTCCTGTTCGGCGGTCTGCTCGAAGATGCGTGCGGTGTCCTCATCGCCCGCCAGACGGGCCAGCTTGGCGAAATAGCGGTACTTGATGTGGGCCATCGATTCGCCGGCAAATGCGGCTTCGAGGTTTTGGAGTGTCTTGATCTCGGGGCGTGCCATGTTCATGTCCTCATGCAAGTTATGTCGTGCTGACGAAATGCATTTTGGGTGTCACGAAACAATCGGTCCAACAAATAAAAACGTTTAGTACAATCGAAAAAATCGATTACAAGGGTGTCGCTAGCCCAAGAAAAGCTAGCCCGATCGTGAGGCTCTGCGTTGCGAGGCGGCTTTCGCATGCCGGCGGCGTGATGCACCTGACCGCTACGAGGATCTACCGATGGCTTATCTTCCTTCGCTACGTCAGCTCCAATATCTGAGTGCACTGGCCGATCACCTGAATTTCACCCAGGCAGCGCAGGCCTGTTTTGTCGGCCAATCCACCTTGAGCGCGGGCCTCAAAGAGCTTGAGACGATGCTTGGCGTGCAATTGGTCGAGCGCGATCGGCAGAACGTTGCGTTGACCGATATCGGGCATGAGGTGCTTGCGCGGGCGCGCCAGCTGCTGACCCAGGCAGCCGATCTCGTCGCCTGCGCTGCACAGGCTGCACAACCGATGAGCGGCAGCCTGCGGCTGGGGGTCATTCCAACGATTGCACCGTTTGTGCTGCCACAAATGATGCCTTTGCTGCGTCAGCGCTTCCCCGATTTGAAAGTTTCGCTACGCGAAGATCTAACCGCGCATTTGATTGAGCGGCTGATGCGGCACGACATTGACATTGCACTGATCGCGTTGCCCTACGAGCTTCCCGCGGTTCGCTCTCGCGTGCTCTATGCCGACGAATTCTGGCTGGTCGCCAACGACGGGGATCCGGCGCTCAAGGGTCGCACGATCACGGCGACTGGAGGCTGGACCGACCGGCTGTTGCTGCTTGAGGAGGGACACTGTCTGCGCGAGCATTCGCTGCGGGCGTGTGGCCGCGCCGAAGTGGCCAGTTCCGACGGGCTGGAGGCGACCAGCCTGCTGACCTTGCTGCAGATGGTGGAGTCCGGATTGGGACTGGCCTTGCTGCCTGAGATGGCGATCAAGAGTGGAATTCTTAACCACAGCAGCCTGGTCGGGCGGCCGCTGGCCGCGCCGGCACCCCGGCGTCAGGTCGCCCTGGTGACGCGCAACTCATTTGCACGCATCGAGGTGTTCGACGCGATCTCGAACTTGTTGGTCGAGACCGGACCTCAGGGCAAACAAGGGCACGCGCTGCGCGCAAAACGGCGTGACGCGCAGTCGTGACACCCATGAGCCCGGTTGTCGCAAGACGACTGCGCGCCAGCCAGCGGGCGCTGATCGATCAGTTGGCGCTGATCTTGCGTTCGACGATCACCTTGGCCCAGGTCTTCGATTCAGCCGCGATGAATGCCGCCAGTTCGTCACGTGAGCCTGGTGCAGGCAACAGGCCGGCCCGGGTCAGCTCCTGCGCGACCGATGGTGTTTGCAGTGCCTTGATCAGTTCCTTGTTCCAGCGATCGAGCACCGGTGCCGGAGTTTTGCCCGGTGCAACGAAGGCGTACCAGTTGGTCGCCGTGAAGCCGCGCAGCCCGGCTTCGTCCAGCGTCGGCAGTTCGGGAAGGAAGGGCGCTCGAGTCAGGCCGGTCGTGGCCAGCGCCAGCAGCTTGCCTTTCGCGATATGCGGACCGGCGGTGTTCATCGTCGCAAAGTAAATCGAAATCCTGCCCGCGAGCAGGTCGACCATTGCCGGAGCACCGCCCTTGAACGGAACATGAATGATGTCGACTCCGGCCATCTCGCTAAAGAGCTCCCCGGCCAGATGCGAGGCCGATCCGACCCCGGTCGAGCCATAGGTGAGCTTGCCCGGTTCGCGTTTGGCGAGCGCGATCAGCTCAGCCATGCTTTTGACGCCGAGCGACGGTGGCACCACGAGCACATTCGGAAAATTCATCCCCATGGTCAGCGGTGCCAGGTCTTTTTGCGGGTCGTAACCGACCTTGACCAGGTGAGGGGCGATCGACAGCGGGCCGATCGAGCCGAGCAGGATCACCGAGCCATCAGCCGCCGCCCGAGAGACATACTGATGTGCGATGTTGCCACCCGCACCGGGCTTGTTTTCGACCACGACGCTCAGACCGATATTTTCGGTCAGTTGCTTGGCGACTACCCTTGCCGCATGGTCGGCCGCACCGCCAGCCGCAAAGCCGACGACGATCGACAGCGGCTTGTTTGGCAGGTCCTGGGATTGGGCTGCTAGTGGGATGAGCATCGCCGCGCATGCGGCAATCAGGTGCATTCTCTTCGTTGTGCTGATCATCTGTGCCTCTTGGGTTTGAAGACCTGGCGTGTCGGACCCCGTCCGGGTGGGCTTGAATCCAAGTCCTTCGCTACGGAGCCTCCAGATTTGTCGCGGGGCCATACCGAGTCTGGGCGACTTGTGCCGGTGGTATTTGAGCAAGGCCGGATCGTGTCGTCCAGGTCCGAGCCGGATGGTATCTCAGGCTGCGGGACAGGCGCTTGCAACAAATCCGCCTTCAGCCCTTAGAATCTGCCGGATGCTGCATATTCTCCCAGCCCGAATGCCGAGCGAGGCACCTCTCGTTCGAGAACTCTTTCGCGAGTATCTCGAAGAGATCGGTATTGATCTGGCGTTTCAGGGGTTTGACGAGGAGGTCGCTTCGCTGCCGGGCAAGTACGCACCTCCCTCGGGGCGCTTGCTGCTGGGCTGGGACGATCACAGTGTGCTGGGCTGCGTTGCGCTGCGCGAGATCGATTCCCAGGTTTGTGAAATCAAGCGCCTGTACGTGAGGCCCAGAGCCCGCGCTCGCCATATGGGGCGAGCGCTTGCCGAGCGGGCTATGCAGGAGGCTCGTTCCGCGGGCTATGCTCGTGTGTGCCTGGATACCTTGCCGGGCATGGTGGCTGCCAGGCGCCTGTACGAATCGCTGGGATTCGTACCTATTGAGCCGTATGTGTTCAATCCCTTGGAAGGCGCGATCTTTCTGGGGCGCGGGCTCTGATTGACCACTTATCAGGGGACAACAAGCATGTTCAAGAAGTTGGCGAACGTTCGAAGCGGCAGCTTCGTGGGGGGCCTTGCGGCAGTGCTTGCAGGTACGGTGTTTGGCCTCAACGGTCTCGCACACGCGGGAACCATCACGGTCATTACGTCGTTTCCGAAGGAACTGACGCGCACTTACAAGACCGCTTTTGAGAAGAAGCATCCAGACATCAAGGTCGAAATCCTCAATAAGAATACGACTGCCGCGATCGCGACGATCCGTGAGGCGAGCTCCGGCCAGCGCCCGGATGTGATGTGGGCTTCGGCGCCTGATGCGTTCGAGGTACTCGCGCGCAACGCACTGCTCGAGCCGATTCCGCAGCTGGTCAATGCTGCCGCTCCAACCTTGATCGGCGGGTATCCGATGAACGACCCGCAGACGCGTTATCTTGGTCAGGCGCTCGCTGGCTATGGGCTGATGTGGAATACCCGCTATATGGCGGCCAACAAGCTTCCCAAGCCGGCTCAATGGGAAGATCTGATCCGTCCGGTCTACTTTGGCCATGTGGCGATGTCTTCACCGAGCCGCTCCGGCACAACGCATCTGACGGTTGAGACGATCCTGCAAGCCGAGGGCTGGGAGAAGGGGTGGACACAACTGCTGCAGATGGGCGGCAACATGGCGGCAATCACGGACCGCAGCTTCGGAGTGCCAGACGGGGTCAATAATGGTCAGTTCGGCATTGGCCTGGTTATTGATTTTTTCGGACTTGCCGGCCGCTACTCGGGTTTCCCGGTCGAATTCGTCTACCCGACCAAGACTGCAGTCGTACCTGCCAACATCGGACTGGTTGCCGGCGGGCGTAACGCCGATGACGCGCGCAAGTTCATCGCGTTCGCATTGTCTGAGGAAGGGCAACTGCTGCTTTTACAACCCAAGATCAGCCGGTTGCCGATCTTGCCGGAGCTCTACAAACATCCGTCGATGCCCAAGGACTATCCCAATATCTTTGAGGTGGCCAAGAAAGCAAAGGTCAAGTTCGACAACCATCTATCCGGCGACCGATATTTTCTGGTGGTGTCCCTGTTCGATCAGACGGTCACCTTCAAGCTCAAGGAGCTGCGCGCAGCCTCGAAGGCGATTCATGATGCCGAGGCGCGGTGGAACGGCAAACCGTCCGGAGAAGCAGCCCGCCTCATCAAGGAGGCACGCGATCTGGCCTACACCCCGATCGTTGGCGAAAAGCTCGCTGGCGAGAAAGACTTCCTAGCCCTGTTCGCCCAGAGCAAAAAGCAGGCAAAGGTCTCCAAACAGTTGTCAGCGCTCGAGGAGCAATGGGCGACCAAGGCGCGAGCCAACTATGACCGGGCCGCTGATCTCGCGCGACAGGCTGCTGCCCTGAAAAAGTGACCCGGATCGTGCGCCATCAGCGCTCGGTCGGGCCGCTCCTGACCGCAGCGCTGATCCTGTTGCTGCTGACACTGTTTTTGCTGCTGCCGGTCGGCAGCGTGATCATCGCCGCTTTCTCGGATGGTGCGGGTGGGCTCACGCTTGCGCATGTCGGCGCGGCGATGCAGCAGAGCCTGTTTGTCGAATCGTTCTGGAATAGCTTTGCAGTCGCCGCCTGGTCGGTGCTGTTCGCGACCTTGATTGCGGTGCCATTAGCGTATTTCACGGTGCGTTTCGAGTTTCGTGGTGCGTTACTGATCCAGACACTTGGCGTTCTGCCGCTCGTGATGCCCCCCTTTGTCGGTGCAGTTGCGATGCAATTGATCTTTGGGCGTAGCGGATCGGTGAATCTGCTTCTCGAGGATGCATTCGGCTTCAAGCTGCCGCTGATGCAGGATCTCATCGGCGTCGTGTTCGTCGAGAGCATTCATTATTTTCCGTTCATCCTGATGAACCTGGTCGCCGCGATGCGCAACATCGACGGCTCAATGGAAGAGTCGGCGATGAACCTTGGTGCACGTGGCTGGCGGCTGTTTAGACGAATCGTCTTTCCGCTATCTCTGCCGGGCTATGTGGCCGGAGCATCGCTGGTGTTCGTGAAGGTGTTCGACGATCTGGGTACACCGTTGGTGCTCGGGCAGACCAATATGCTCGCACCGCAGGCCTATCTGAGAATCACTTCTGTAGGGCTCGATGATCCGCTTGGCTACGTGATCAGCGTCGTAATGATTCTATTGTCGATCGCGGCACTCGGGCTGTCGGCGTGGACACTGAAAGGGCGCGACTTCGCTACCCTGCAAAAAGGTGGCGCATCGCTGCGCCGTCGGCGCCTATCGGGCTTGGAAAGTGTCGCAGCGACCAGCTGGATTGTTGTGCTGCTTGCGGTGGTGCTCTCGCCTCATCTCGGCCTGCTGCTGATGTCGTTTTCCAGCGTCTGGAGCTTTTCGGTGCTCCCTGAAGGCTTCACGTTGGCGCACTATGCGACGGTGTTCGAAGATGCCGGCCCGATGATTGCAAACACGCTGCTGTACTGCAGTCTCGCGGCGCTTGTCGATGTCGTGATCGGAGTGGCGATCGCGTATTTGATCCTGCGTACCCGCCTGGTGGGCCGGCATTGGCTCGACTGGATCGCCAGTGCGTCGCTGGCAATTCCGGGCGTGGTTCTCGCGATCGGCTTCATGCGGATCTTTCGTGACCTCGAGCTGCCCTTTGGTGGCGGGGCGGTCATCGGTTCGGCGTTGATGATCGTCGTGGCTTATGCAGTGCGCCGACTTCCCTATGCGGTGCGCTCATGCGTAGCGGCTTTGCAGCAGTTGCATATATCACTCGAGGAGGCGGCGCAATCCCTTGGCGCGCATCGGATGTCCGTGATCCGGCGCGTGGTGGTGCCGCTGATGAGTGGTGGTATCGCAGCCGGATTCATCACGAGTTTCATGACCGCAGCAGTCGAATTGTCGGCCACGATCATGCTGGTGAGCGCCGAGAGCCAGGCACCGATGTCATACGGTATCTACCTGTATATGCAAAGCGTTTCAGGACGTGGACCTGGTGCGGCGCTTGGGGTGCTGGCCGTTGCGATCGTCGCGTTTGGGACGTGGTTGTCGCATCGACAGGCCGAGCGTTCCGGGCAGCCGCTTCAGCATGACCGGGGCGGAGGGTGAGATGAGCACTTTGAACAGGATTTCGGTCGAATGCCGCGGCGTCGATCTGTCGTTTGGAAAAACGCGCGTTCTGCAGTCGCTGGATCTGCGCATCGAGCCTGGAGAGTTCTTTGCGCTGCTCGGTCCGTCCGGCTCGGGAAAGTCGACCTTGCTACGTTTGATCGCCGGGTTCAATCAGCATCAGAAAGGCGAACTGCTTCTCGACGGTCGTGATATCAGCGCGGTGCCGGCGCATGCGCGAAACGTGGGCATGGTGTTCCAGAACTATGCGCTGTGGCCGCACATGTCGGTATTCGACAACGTGGCGTTTGGGTTGGTCGAGCGCAAGCTGCCGCGAACTCAGGTTGCCGATCGTGTCGCAGCGGCGCTCGATCTGGTTGGTTTGGCAGACATGGCGTTGCGTCGGCCTGCGCAGCTCTCAGGAGGTCAGCAGCAGCGCGTGGCCCTCGCGCGTACGATCGTGATCGAGCCGCGGGTTTTGTTGCTCGATGAGCCTTTGTCGAACCTGGATCGCAATCTTCGTGTCCAGATGCGCGAGGAATTGCTCGCGCTGCAGCGCAAGCTCGGATTGACGACGATCTTCGTGACGCACGATCAGGAAGAGGCGATGACCACTGCAGACCGGATGGCGGTGCTGGATCAAGGCATCATTCAGCAGGTCGGCTCGCCGACCGACTTGTTCGACCAGCCGATCAATCGTTTCGTCGCTAGTTTTGTCGGCACCACCAATCTGGTCGAGGGGCAGGTGCTAGGTGCTGACGCGACACAAATTCATTTTTCATCAGAGCCATTCGGCAAAATGATGTTACCGGGCCATGGGGGGGCGCCTCGCTTGGGGGCCGCATGCATGAGCCTTCGTCCCCACGCGTTACGCCTGATCCCGCGAGGTGCGTCAGCACAAGCGAATGAGTTCATGGCTGGTGCAGTGGTTGAGCACCGTGAGTTTCTCGGCCAGTTCACGCGCTATCGCGTTCGGGTTGGCTCGAGCAGCCTGCTGGTTGACATACAGCACCGGACCAGTGCCGTGTTGTTCAGCGCTGGCGACGAAGTCGCTGTCAGCTTTGATCCGCGCGAGGCACGTTGCATCGCGTGAGGGGATGCAGCGTGGCGATGTTCGTGGCCTGGCGTGCAGATTAGGACAACTCGGCGCGTACGATCCGCGCGCCTTCAGCGAGTGCCTTTAGCTTGCCGAATGCAGTTGCGCGCGGCATGTACTTCATGCCGCAGTCTGGCGCCGGCACAAGATTTTCCGCGGCGACAAATTTCAGGCCGGCACGAATACGTTCGGCGACTACCTCGGGTGATTCGACCTTCGGATCCCCCAGGTCGAGCACGCCCAGCATGATCTTCTTGCCGGCCAGATCGCTCAGCACGCCAAGATCAAGTCTGGGCTGCGCGGCTTCGATCGAGATCTGCGAGACGCGGGTATCGGCCAGCCCTGGCAGGAACGAGTAGCCAGTCGGTTTCTGACCCGGCACGACCGCTGCATAGCCAAAGCACAAATGCACAACCGTGGTGACGGTAATCCCTTCGAGTGCACGATTGATCGCCTGAACCGCATAGCGCCTGGCAGCCTCAGGATCGTTGCGTAGCCAGGGTTCGTCGAGTTGGATGACGTCGGCGCCTGCGGCTTGCAGCTCAAGCGCCTCGGCGTTAACGGCGGCGGCCAGGTCCATCGCCATTTCCTCATCATCCTTGTAGAACTCGTTCTTGGCCTGCTGAGCCATTGTGAATGGTCCGGGCAAGGTGATCTTGGCTGCGTGCGAAGTGTTCTCGCGCAGGAACTGCATGTCGCGGAGTTCGACCGGGCCGCGTCGTTGCAGTCGCGCCACTACCCGCGGAACCGGGGTATCCAGACCCGCGCGTGAACGGACGATGCCGGGATTGTCGTTATCCATGCCCTCGAGAGCAGTTGCAAAGCGGTTGGAATAGCTCTCGCGCCGCATTTCACCGTCGGTAATGATGTCGATACCGGCGCGCTCCATGTCGCGGATCGCGAGTAGCGTCGCGTCGTCCTGCGCCTGTTCGAGAAACTCGTCGGCGACTCGCCAGAGTTCGCGCACTCGGGTGCGCGGCACCATCTTGGAGAGCAGTTGGCGGTTGATCAGCCAGTCGGGTTGAGGATAGCTTCCCACGACGGTGGTCGGCAGCAAGTGGGTCGGCATCGGCATGGTGTGTTCCGTGTTCAAGGTGAGGGCAAGCTTGCAGCTGGTCTGTTGTCAGGCCGCAGAGACATTTGTGCTGGTGCTGCTGCTCGCGCCGCGCATGGCGAGCGTTGAGCGACCTGCGGGCTGCCAGGACAACAGGCGGCGTTCGAGCTTACGCGTCGCGATGTCGTACGCGATCGATAGCAGAAGAATCATTAGCAGCGCAGCAAACACCCGCGGGCTGTCGAGGATCGTGCGGTTTAGCGTGACCAGATAGCCGATCCCGGCGGCCGCAGTTAGCATTTCGGCGACCACTACCCCGATAATCGCCAGCGCTCCGCCGAGCCTCAGCCCGGTGAACACGGTTGGCAGCGACGCCGGAATGATCACGCGCGTGACCTGCTGGCTCAGCGTGGCGCCCATGCTGCGCGCGGCGACCAGATATTGTGGGTCGATCGTACGGATTCCGGCGGCGGTCGACAGCATCACCGGAAAAAATGCATAGATGCCGGCGAATGCGATTTTGGATTCCGGTCCGACGCCAAACCAGGCAGTGAACACCGGGTACAAAATCACGATCGGCACTGCGTAAAGGCTCGAGAAGATCGGCATCAGCAGGATGCGCAGTCGTGCCAGGCCGCCGACGATCGCACCGAGCGCAATACCGCCACCGCAGGCGATCAGCATTGATAGCAGCACTTCTCCGAGTGTGATCAGAAGCGCCGATCGATAGATCTTCCAGTCGGTGCCGAGTACGGAAAGCGTCTTGGATAGCGACGGCAGGAACAGCTCCGGTAGCCATCCGGTGCGCGGAACCAGTTCCCAGGCAAGTAGCGTCACTACGAGCATGGCCCAGCGCACCCGCTGCGGAGACGGAAGCCGGGAGGGGTTCATCAGTGAGCGCTCCGAATCTGCTGCCAGATTCGTTCGCGCAGTCCGCCGAACTTGTCGGTCGCCATCATCTCGTAGGTTCGCGGCCGTGGCAGGTCGATTGCAATCCGATCGATGATGCGGCCCGGGCGCGCCGACATCACAAGTACCTCGTCGGCCAGGTAGACCGCCTCGGTCAGACTGTGGGTGATGAAGACCACAGTCTTGGAAGTTGTGGACCAGATCCGAAGCAGCTCGTGTCCCATCGTCATCCGCGTCTGCTCATCTAGTGCGGCAAATGGTTCGTCCATCAGCAGCACCGGCGGGTCCTGGACCAGTCCTCGTGCGATCGACACGCGCTGCTTCATGCCGCCTGATAGTTCGTGCGGATAGCGGTCTGCGAAACCTTCCAGGCCGACCAGCGCAAGCATCTGCAGCGCTCGCTCCCGGCGCTCGGTTTTCGGATCGTTGCGCAGGCTCAGCGGAAATTCGACGTTCTGGACTGCGGTCAGCCACGGATACAGGCTCGCCTCCTGGAACACCACGCCGACCCGTTTCGGATCGGGCTGCGGAATCGGCGCTCCGTGGCATAGCAGCTCGCCAGAGGTCTGTGCCCGCAGCCCAGCCATCATCATCAATAGCGAGGTCTTCCCGCAGCCACTCGGGCCAACGATGACGGTGAACTTGCCCGGCGCGACATGCATCGAGATATCTTCGAGTGCCTTGACCTGGCCGTTGACCCCGTCATAGACATGGCTCAGGTCGCGCACCTCAATGGCACCCGGCTTCGAGCCGGAGGTGTCGCCTAGGTCCGCCAGTTGCTGCATCTTTCCTCCAGCCATCGAACTGACTCATTGAACAGGATTGCGATCGCCGAGAGCAACACGATGCCGGCGAACAGTTGTGGCATCTGAAAGTTTTCCCCCCAGCTTCCAATCAGATGTCCGATGCCGGTGCGCGAGGCGTACATCTCGGCAATCATCACACCGGTGAAATTGAAGATCATCGAGATCCGGATTGTCTCGAGCAGCATCGGCAGCATGCTCGGAATATAGACGCGCAGGATCAGTTGGCGACGGGTGGCACCGTAGGAGCGGGCGACCTCGATGTATTCACTTTTGACCGACTCCACGCAGGCAGTCGCGCTCATCAGCACCACAAACGTGGTCGTGAACGCCGCGTAGGCAACCTTTTGCGCGAACGTGATGCCGAACACGAGAATGAACATTGGCAGGAAAATCGATTTCGGGATGCTGAACACGTAAAAGAGCAGCGGTTTGAACACCGCGCCGAGGTACGGTTTTTCGGCGATCAGCACACCCAGGACCGTGCCAAGTGGAATCGCGATGAGGAACGCGACAATCACCTCGGCGGTGGTGACCGCGATCGCATCGTGAACCTTGGGGCGTTGCAACAGGTCCCAAAGCGTCGACATCACGTCGCCGAACGGCGGCAGCAAGGCAGGATTGATCACCTCCCAGCGGGGAAGCAGATCCCAGGCAAGCAAGACAGCCGCGAGCAGCGCGGCACGCGATAGGGCAAGACGGAGCCGCGTCAAGACACGGCCCCTTTGCAAGAGGGCATCGACACTTCGGAACCGGGCAAGGCGATCAGGTCGTTGGAACCGGCTTGAACTTCGTGGTGAAGATTTCGCTGGCCGGCGCAAGGTTCTTCATGCCGATCAGCATGCCCATCTCCAATGCGCGTTCCATCCACTCAAGCTTGAACTCTCCAGTGGTCGAGAGCTTGACGATGTTGCCGTCGAGTTCGGCCGCGGCGATCGGATCCGGAATCTCGTCGATCTCGGCGATCAGCTTGATTGCCTCGGCCCGGTTGGCAGGATTGCGCAGGAAGCCGACGCCACCGTAGAGCGCGTTCAGCGTTTTCTGAAGACCCTGCGGATTGCCGGCGATCACCTTGTCATGCGCAATCCAGGCGCCAGTCGAGTGCGCAGGCACCTGGGCGCCAAAATCGCAGATCGAGCGGGCTTGATTGGCCTGGATCAATTTATAGGTGAGGGGCGAGTACAGCACTGTCGCATCGATATTGCCGCTGAGCAGGTTCGGCACAAGCCCACCGCCGCCGAGAGGGACACGGGTGAATTCGATTTTCTGGTCGGCCATCGCCCAGCGCGCGAGGATGTCGGTGCCCGAGCCGGCTGAGGTGATGCCGACCTTTTTGCCGGCCAGATCCTTGAGCGACTTGATCGGAGAGTCGGGCTTGACCACGAGATGCCAGCCAAAATAGCCCAGACCACCGTTGCCAACACAGCGCGCCATGACGCCCTTTTTCAAGCCGGCGGCGACACTTGACGAGGAGTTGTAGACCAGATCTGCGGCACCGGCCGCCAAGGCCTCGAAGCCCTCCGCGCCGCTGCGATAGATGGTGATCTCGGCCTGCACGCCTTCCTTGTCGAACAGCTTTTTGCGCAATGCTGTCTCGGCGATGATGGTGGGGAAGTAGGTTTTGGTGGGCACGCCAATGCGGATCAGCGGTTTTGCCTGCGCGGTAGCGATCGAGGGCGCGGCGAGCGCGGCGATGCCGCCGAGCGTGATGCCACGGCGCAGCAAGTCGGGCTGCATGGTCAGGTCAAACTGGTCGTCTTGTTGGCGCATCGCGTCTTCTCCTCTTCGGTGTTGTCGTTGTCGTCGGCAATTCGCGCGGGGTCCGCAGCGTAAGCCCCTGCAATAAACCACAAAGCGGCGGGCCCGAGAAGCGTTGTGGCGACTGCTGGCGCGATCATTGCCAACTTTCAGCATTGAAATTCCGGCTTGCGGAATCCTGCGCCAAGCGGTTCATTGGAATCTCGCGACCAGCGAAATTCGATGATTGAATCGGTGTTCTGGATCGATAAGGCACGAGAACCATGAATGATGCGCAGCAAACCCAACGACCTGCTGATGTCAGCCAGGCGCAAGCCGGTGGCGGGATGCCGCTTGCCGGAGTGCGCATTCTGGACATGGCAACGGTTCTGGCCGCTCCAATGGGCGCGACCTTATGCGCTGATCTGGGTGCCGAGGTTGTGAAACTGGAGCTCCCCGATGGCAGCGATCCGATGCGCGGCCTGGCCCCGGTGCAGGATGGGCAGCCGCTGTTCTGGAAGGTGGCGAACCGCGGCAAGAAAGGCATCGCGCTGGATGTACGAAAACCGCAGGGACGCGAGCTGTTCATGAAACTTGTTGCCGGATTCGATGTGCTGGTCGAGAACTTTCGACCCGGCACGCTCGATCGCTGGGGGCTGGGTATCGATGTGCTGCATGCGGTCAACCCGCGCCTGGTTGTTTTGCGACTGACCGGCTTCGGACAGGATGGGCCGGGCAGCGACAGGCCGGGCTTTGCGCGCATCTTTGAGGCGATGAGCGGACTGACCAGGTTATCTGGTGAGAAGGGCGGCAGCCCCTTGCACATGAATTATCCGATCGGCGATGTGATCGCCGCCAGTTTCGCGGCGTTTTCGATTGCCTCGGCAATGGTTCGAATGCGCTCGGAGCCAGCGGCAAAGGGCTTTGAGATTGATCTGGCCGCCACCGAGGCCTTGTTTCGCCTGCTTGATGCGCTACCGGTTGAGTACGAGCGGCTTGGGACAGAGCGCGGTCCTGCGGGAAATCTGGCCAGCTATACCGCACCATCAAGCATGTACTGCAGCCGCGATGGGGTGCATCTGTCGCTGGTGGCGTCGTCCAATCCGATTTTCCGGCGGCTTGCTCAAGCGATCGGCATGCCGCAGCTCACCGAGGATTCGCGCTTTGCGACGATGGTCGCCCGGACCGAGCACTATCAGGAGCTGGACGCGATCCTCACAGCCTGGTTTCAGTCGCATGACTTCGAGGACATTGAACGACGACTCGAACCGCAGGGGGTTCCGTTCGCGCGGGTGCAAGGGATTGCACAAATCATGCACGATCCCCATTTTTTGGCGCGCCACGCAATCGTGCGACTTGCCGATCCCGAACTTGGAAGTCTGCCGGCGCCGCATGCAGTGCCGCGTATCGTCGGACAAACCTGGTCGCCGCCGCGAACCGGGCCGGCAGTCGGTGAACACAATCGCGAGATACTCGGGGCGCTAGGTTTGACCGACGAACAGATGGCGCAATTGCGCCGTGATGGAGTGATCTGAATGCAAACGTATCGAAGCTGGCGGGTGTTTCAGGAGGACGGCGCGGTGAACGCCCGTCTGGTCGATTCGAGTCTGGATGAACTGAAGGCTGAGCCTGGTGTGCTGGTTCGTGGAGCGTACGCGGGCGTCAATTACAAGGACGCGCTGACCGCATTGAACCGCGCCAAGATCGTGCGCAAATTTCCCTGCATCGTCGGCATCGAATTCATTGGCACCGTCGAGCGCTCGGACGATCCGCGCTTTGCCATCGGCGACCCGGTGATCATGCACGGGTTCGGCATGGGCAGCGAAGGCCTGGGCGGTTTCACGCAATGGCTGGTCGTGCCGGCGGATCAGCTGGTTCGGCTGCCAGCAGGGCTGAGCCTTGCCGATGCCGGAACCATCGGTGTTGCTGGGTATACCGCCGCGCTCGCAATCGACGCGATGCAGGCGAACGGGCTTGTGCCCAGCTCCGGGCCGGTTGCGGTCAACGGAGCTACCGGGGGCGTTGCGAGCCTGGCGATCGACATGCTGGCGGGCGCCGGCTATGAGGTTCATGCGATCACACGCCAGTCCGATGATGGCTGGCTTCGTGGACTCGGTGCGTCAGCGGTTCACGCGCCGCCTGAAGTTGGTCAGCGTCCGTTGGAAGGCGCTCGCTGGGCGGGCGGTGTGGATTCGCTCGGTGGCAGGGCGCTTGATGAGATGCTGCGCACGATGCGCCAGGACGGCATCGTGTCGGCCTTCGGTAATGCGATGGGGAATGATCTGCCGACTTCGGTGTTGCCCTTTATCCTGCGCGGCGTCCGGCTGCTTGGGATCAATGCGAACAGCCCGATGCCGTTGCGCGAGCGCATCTGGACCCGAATCGGCAGCGATCTGCGTCCGCGCCATCTCGATGCGATCGCGCAAGCGGCGACGCTGGATAATCTTGGTGAGGTGTTCCAGACCCTGCTCGAAGGTCGAGGTCGCGGTCGCTTCGTGGTCGATCTGCGCCGCTAAAGACATGGATGCATTGGCGCTTCAGCAACTTTGCGAGCGGGTGCGATCGTTCATCGATGAATGCGTCATTCCGCGCGAGGACATGTCGCGGGCGCATGATATCGGTTGGCTCGATGCGACAACCAAAGAATTGAGAGCGGAGGCTGACCGACGCGGTCTTGCTGTGCCTCAACTTGCTCCGCGACTTGGTGGGCTTGGATTGAACTGGGTTTCTTGCGTCGATGTCTTTGCGCAGGCCGGACGTAGTTTTCTTGGCGCCGGTGCGCTAGGTTGCGCCGCGCCGGACCAGCCGAACATCGATACCTTGTTGCAGATCGCAACACCTGCCCAACAGCGACGTTGGCTTGATCCGCTGATCGCGGGTCGAGTCCGCTCCGCATTTGCGATGACCGAGCCGGCACCCGGTGTCGGCTCCGACCCCCGAATGATCCAGACTCGCGCCCGGCGTGGGCGAGGGCCGGGCGGAGAGCCGGGCTGGATCCTAGACGGGCATAAATGGTTCAGTTCCGGAGCGGTCGGCGCAGCATTCGCATTGGTCGTTGTGCGAGCTGATGAGGGGCCAAGCTGGTTCGTAGTCGACGCAGACAATCCGGGCTGGCAGCTACAGCGCAGCGTTGCCTCGATTGACCCGTTCGCCTATGGCGGGCATGGCGAGGTGGTACTGCGCGACTGTTTTGTCGCTGAGGATGCGTTGCTCGGCGAGCTCGGCCAGGGCCTTGTGTATGCACAGTTGCGGCTCGAGGGCGCTCGTCTGTTTCACTGTATGCGGGGATTGGGGCTTGCCGCCCGGGCGATGGATTTCGCGCACGATTATGTGCTGAAGCGTGAGTCCTTCGGTGCCAGGCTCAGCGAGCATCAGCAGGTGCAGGCGATGGTGGCCGACTCGCAGATAGATCTGTATTCAGCCCGTCTTGTGACGACCGATGTCGCGCTGCGCCTGGATCGAGGTGACTCGATTCGCCATGAATCGTCGATGGCGAAAGTGTTCGTCAGCGAGGCGTTATGCCGCATTGCCGATCGTGCTGCACAACTGACTGGCGCACTGGGCATGAGCGATGATGCGCCGATCGCGATGATCAATCGTAAGTTGCGCCCATTCAGAATTTACGATGGCGCGTCCGAAGTCCATCGAGCGGCGATTGGTAAGCGGGCGCTGATGCGCACTAACCTGGACAACACGCGTTAGTTGGTCGCTTTGCGGACCGGTGGCCATCCACGATCGACATTTTTACCAATATGAAGAGTCATGTTTCATGCTAAGTGAATCGAAAATGCGGCAACTCCAGGCGGAATCGTTTGGAATCGACGGACTGGCCATTGGCCGCGGTGAGATTCCGTCACCCAGGTTCGGCGAGATACTCATTCGCGTGAAGGCGGTCAGTCTGAACTATCGGGATCTGGTCGTGCTGTCGGGCAGCTACATGCCCGATCTGCAACTGCCTTACGTGCCTGCCTCGGACGCTTGCGGCATTGTCGAGGCGGTCGGCGAGGGGGTTCGTGGATTTTCGCCAGGCGACCGGGTGATTCCCTGCTACATCCAGGGTTGGCGCGATGGCCGGCTGACGGCGGAGCAGCGCTATCGCAACACACTTGGCGGCCCATTACCGGGCGTATTGCGTGAGTTTGTCACCGTTCCAGCCGACGACGCGGTGCACGCTCCGCCCGAACTGAGCGACGCCCAGGGCAGTACGCTGCCGATCGCGGCTGCGACCGCATGGAACACCCTGATGCGCGGCGAGATCCGCGCCGGGTCGCGCGTCCTGGTGCAGGGAACCGGCGGAGTTGCGGTGTTCGCGCTGCAATTCGCGCGGGCGATGGGCGCACAGGTGATCGCGCTGACCTCGACCGAGCTAAAGGCGCAACGCTTGCGGGAACTCGGCGCAGAGGTGGTGATCAATTACCGCGAGCAACCGCAGTGGGCCTCCGCCGTTCGCGAGGCAACTGGCGGACATGGAGCGGACATCGTTGTCGAGACAACCGGGTCGAGCTTGCAGCAATCGATTGCCGCCAGCGCATTTGGCGGCTTTATCGGATTGGTCGGCTTTGTCGGCGGTTACGAGACCACCTTGAACGTGCGTCAGTTGATCGGGCCGATGGTGCGAATCGAGGGCATCGTGGTCGGATCCAAGCGCACGCTGCTGGAGCTGATCGAGGCGATGCGGGTGAACCGGATTGAGCCGCTGATCGACAGCGTCTTCCCGTTCGAACGCGCGGCTGACGCGTTTCGTCATCTCGAGTCGGGTTCGCATCTGGGCAAGATCGTCATTGAACTTTGAAAACGGGAGTATTGCGATGGTTCTTCTCGAATTTTCGATGTCACCGATGTCGCAAGGCGAAAGCGTCAGCAAGTACGTGGCGCGTTCGCTCGACATCATCGACCAGAGCGGTTTGCCTTATCAGCTGACGCCGATGGGCACAATCCTCGAGGGTGAATGGGATCAGGTGATGAAGGTGGTCGATGACTGCTTCAAGCGGATGAGTGCAGACTGTGCGCGGGTCAGCACCACGATCCGCATCGACTATCGTGCCGGACGAGAGGGGGCGCTCAAGGGCAAGGTGCAGGCGGTTGAGCAGCATCTCGGGCGCAAATTGAACACCTGATCTGCGTAGCCGCCCCATGCCTGACAAACCGCTGGTACTCATCACTGATCCGATCCATCCGAAGGCAGTCGCGCAGCTGCGTGAACAATGCGACGTGCTGATCGCCAGCGACGAGGCGCCGCGTAGCTTGCAGCAGCTGATGCGCGGGGCGCATGGATTGATCGTGCGCAGCCAGCTGCCGGCCGATGTGTTCGATGATGCGCCTCTTATTCGTGCGGTCGTTCGTCACGGAGTCGGTGTCGACATGATCCCGATGCAGGTCGCAACCCGGCGGCGTATTCCGGTCGCGAACCTGCCTGGTTCGAATACCACCGCGGTTGTCGAGTATTGCGTTGCGGCAATGCTGCATCTTCGCCGCCGGCTCTACCAGATCGATGCCAGCTTACGCACCGACGGTTGGGATCCGGCCAGACCGATCGCGAATCGGCTCGGTGAACTATCAGGCGGCGTCTGCGGCATCGTTGGGGTCGGCGCGATCGGAACCCGCCTGGCCGCGGTCTGCGCCGGGCTCGGGATGCGGGTAATTGGCTTGACTCGTCGGCCGGAAACCTTGCCGCCGGCCTTCTTGTACTCCTGGGCGACCATCTGCGCCTTGCGTGCAGACCACTGGCCGGGCTTGCCGCCCTTGCTCCCTGCCATGATGCGTGACTTGATCCGCTCACGGAGCTCGGGGTTCGAGTAGACCT
>JALRBB010000535.1 GCA_023257915.1 Quisquiliibacterium sp.
GACTGGTTGCACTATTACACCGAGGCGTCCCGTCTGGCGTTTGCCGACCGCGCGCTCTTCGTCGCCGATCCGGACTTCGTTGCTGCGCCCGCCGGCTCATGGATGAGCTTGCTGTCGCCGACCTATCTCGCCCAGCGTGCGCAACTGATTACCGACACGTCGATGAAGCTGGCCAAGCCCGGTCAGCCGCGGGGCGAACAGACGAGCTACGCTCCAATGCCCGACCAGCCTGAATACGGCACCAGTCATATCAGCATTGTCGATGCGCAAGGGCGGGCAGTGGCCATGACCACCACCATCGAGAGCGTCTTCGGTGCGCGGCAGATGGTTGCCGGTTTCCTGTTGAACAATGAGTTGACTGACTTCAGCTTCACACCGCGCGATTCGCAGGACAATCCGATCGCCAACCGTGTCCAACCTGGCAAGCGGCCGCGTTCATCGATGTCGCCGACGCTGGTGTTTGACAAGGAGAGCGGCCGGCTGGTGATGAGTGGCGGCAGCCCAGGCGGGGCACTGATCATCCACTACACTGCAAAAATGCTCTGGGGCACTTTGCATTGGCAAATGACCCCGCAGCAGGCGATCAATCTGCCCAACTTCGGCTCGACCAATGGTCCGACACTGCTGGAGCAAAAGCGCTTCCCGTCAGCCACCATTGACGCGCTGCGCTCGCGCGGCCATCCGATCCGGGAGATCGAGATGACCAGCGGCTTGCAGGCGATCCAACGGGTGGCCAACGGGTACTGGGGAGGCGCAGATCCGCGTCGCGAAGGGGTCGTGATCGGAGAGTAAGCAGGCCGAGCGGCGTTCGTTCAATACTGCGCAAAGATTCGGGCGATTTCGGCAGGGTCACGGGTGCGCGTCAGTGCGCAGGCCAGCAGGATCCTGGCTTTTTGCGGGGTCAGGTTGTCTGCACTGATGAAGCCCGCGCGTTTCGGCTCATCGAGCAGGAACACCCGGCCGCTGCCGACGCGACTGGACTGCACCACGACCACGCCTTGCTGCACAGCGGCTTTCAGGGCCTCGAACTCCTCGGGGGCGTTGTATCCCGGCGCGAATGAGCCCGCCACGATGCCTTGCGCACCGGCTGCGACGAACGCGCGCACCGCGGTACCGTCGGCACCGGCGTACGAGCTGACGATGTCCACCCTGGGCAGTCCGTTCAGCGGCCGGATGTCGAACTCGGTGTCCGGGGCGCAGCGCCTGACCGGCCGCCGATAAAAGTGAATCGAATCCGCATCCGCCTGCCCGAGGATGCCGAAATCCGGTGTGCGAAAGGTCTGCAAGCGATAAGTGGAGGTCTTGGTCACCTCACGCGCGGCCTGAATCTCATCGTTCAGCACCACCAGCACGCCGAGCCCGCGCGCATCCGGGTGGGCAGCGACGCGTAGCGCATTGGCCAGGTTCATCGGCGCATCGGTCGACAAGCCGCTAGCCGGACGCTGCGCACCGACCAGCACGACCGGTATCGGCACCTTGGCCAGCAGGTTCAGCGCGTACGCGGTCTCCTCCAGCGTCGAGGTTCCGTGCAGGATCACGATCCCGGCAAGGTCAGGATGGCTGCCCAGCGCAGCATCCATCGCAAGCACCAGGGACTTCCAGTCGGAAGGCTGGATCTGCGGGCTGGGAATTGCCTTGAACTCGATCGGAATCACGTCGGCAACGGCTGCCGCGTCCGGAAACATCGCGAGTACCTCGGCCGGGTGCATGCGCCGGTTTTGGACGGTGTAGTTCTGAAGATCCCAGGCGTCCTTGCCAAGCGATGTGATCGTGCCACCGGTACCGATCAGTGCAACCTTTGCCTTGCGCGTCATGAGCCTTCCGTCATTGATTGATTGAACAGCCGCCATTGTTGCTGGCTTCGGGCACCGAATAAAGTCCGATCGGTGCAATCCGCTCACCTCAGCCCAGTGTCAGGTGATTCGCCCGACGCGCATCACGTTGAGCAGGGCAGCTAAAACGATCAGCATCATGCCGATGGCTGCCACGGCCGAGGTGATCTCCGCTTCCCGCTGCTTTCTGAGTCCGATGCGTCCGCTCAGCGACTGATAGACCCGGTGTAGTTCGTCGCGCTCGCCAATCGAAAAGTATTCTCCGCCACTCACATCGGCAATCTCGCGCAAGGCCTTTTCCTCGAGCCGGACGCGAGCCGAAAAACCATCGCTGCGCAGAACTGCCCCCTGCAGCGTTCCGATGCCAACGGTATAAATCCTCACGCCCCAGGCAGCGGCAATCTGAGCGACCATCCTTGGGTCGGGGCCAAAGTTGCTATCGCCGTCCGCCAGCACCACGATCAGGGCATCCCTGCGTGAGCCGGGTTCAACCGGCGGGTCGGGGCGCGCGAACGGCTCATCGCGCCCCGCTTGCGCACCGCGTCGCGGGGCTTGCAAGCCAAATGCACTGACATCGATTTTTGCTTCGGGTAGCAGGTTCGCGAGGCTCACCGCAATCGCACTGCCAAGGGCGCTGCCCGGCTGTAAGGCCAAGCGATCGAGCGCGCCATGCAGGGCTTCGCGGTTGCGGGTTGCCTGTTGCACCACGGAGGCGTTGGCGGCACTGGCGACCAGCGTCACGTTTGCGCTCAGCGGCATCGCGGCGATCAGCTGTCGCGCACTCCGTCGGGCAAGTTCGATCCGGCTGGGACTGACGTCGTCAGCGCGCATGCTGGCCGAGCTGTCGATTGCGATCACCAGTCGGTCGACGGCGGCAGGCATCCAGGATCGGGCGATCGGGCGCCCAAGCGCAACGACCAGAAGGGCCATGCCAGCGATCAGTAACAGCCGAGACAGACGACCAGCGTTTGCGGCTGCGGGGCTCGGCCTTGCGGAGGCTGCCCGGGCAAGCGCAAGCAGCAGTCCGGCAGGAATTGCAAGAAGAATCAAGGCCATGGGCCATTTAATGTACAAGCTCGCCAGGTCGATCATCGTGCGCCCCGGCTTTACGTGACACGTCTGCGCGACTGGCGTCGCAACCAGTGCGCGATGGTGCGCATCGGGTCCTGGCCGGTTTGCAGCGTCAGCCATCTGGCTCCGCTGGCCTGAAGAGCCCGGTGCACCGTCGCGCGCTCTGCATCGATGGCTGCGGCATAGCGATCACGAAATGCCTTGTCGTCGCCGTCGACCCAGAGTTGTTCGCCAGTCTCGGCATCCTCGACCACGAAGCTGCCCGCCTGGGGCAGTTGCCACTCGCTGGGATCCTCCAGGTGCACCAGGATCAGATCGTGACGAGTCGCGAGCGCAGCCAGGCGTGGCTTCCAGTCGGCGG
Organism: Quisquiliibacterium sp.; assembly: GCA_023257915.1. Classification (GTDB taxonomy): domain Bacteria; phylum Pseudomonadota; class Gammaproteobacteria; order Burkholderiales; family Burkholderiaceae_E; genus Quisquiliibacterium. The sequence continues at coordinate 3,265 of JALRBB010000535.1, forward strand.
GAGCCTGCGGTTGCGACAAGAAGTCGGACAGCACGATGACCAGACTGCGGCGTTTCAGACTCGACGAGAGCTGCGTGAACAGTCGCAGTAGATCGCTTGGCCGCGCCGGACTCGGCGCCTTGTGCGCATGCAGTTGCGACAGGATGCGAACGGCCTGCGCCCGGCCGGTTCGGGCCGGTAGCATCGCGGCCGAACGGGTGCTGCCATCGTCGATCCACAGCCCGAGCCGGTTACCGTGCTGGGCAATGCTCCCCACGATCACCGAGGCGCTCGAGAGCAGCAGGGCCCGCTTGTTGTCCGGACCGAGCCCGGCATCCTGGGAAGCGCTCAGGTCGGCGATGATCCAGCAGGTCAGATCGCGATCTTCCTGCAGATGCCGAACCTGCAATTCGCCGCTGCGGGCGCTCGCATGCCAGTCGATCAGCCGGACGTCGTCGCCTGCCTGGTAGGGAGACAGGTTCACCAGGTCAAAGCCAGTGCCTCGTGACAGGCTCAGGAACTCGCCCTGTGCCACGCCGGGCATGCGACGAACAAGTCGCCAGCGCAGATGCCGCGGGTGCATGCGTCAGTCCAGCGGCATCGCCGGTTCGGGGATCGCGGCGATCAGCGCGTTGACCAGATCTTCGAGCCTGGTTTGCGTGACCAGTGCCTCGTCGCTCGGCGTGATGCGGTGTCGCAGCACATCGGCTGCGACCGCACTGATGTCTTGGGCGAGCACATATGGCCGACCGTGCAGGGCCGCGAGCGCGCGGGCGGCCTCGATCATCGAAATGCTTGCCCGCGGCGATGCGCCGTGGGCGATCAGCGGCGCGAGCTCTGCCTTGCCGAACGCGGCGGGCGCCCGCGTCGCTGCGGTGAGCCGCACCGCATGCCGGATCAAAACCGGATCGACGTAGATCTCACGACAGGTGCGCTGCATCGCGAGCAACTCCTCGATCGACAGCACTGGCTGCACCGCGATCGGCGCCCCGATGACCCGTTCGACGACGACGAACTCTTCCTCCTCGCTCGGATAATCCACCACCAGCTTCATCATGAACCGGTCCACCTGCGCCTCTGGCAGAGGGTAGGTGCCTTCGGTCTCGATCGGATTTTGGGTGGCCATCACGAGGAAGGGCTCGGGCAGGCGATGACTCGTGCCAGCGATCGTCACCTGCCGTTCCTGCATCGCTTCGAGCAGCGCACTTTGCACCTTCGCGGGTGCACGGTTGATCTCGTCGGCGAGCAGCAAGTTGCCAAACACGGGGCCGAGCAGGGTCTGAAACTGCGCCTTGCCTGGATCAAACACCCGGGAGCCGATCAGATCCGCCGGCAGCAGATCGGGAGTGAACTGGATGCGGCGAAACTCGCCGCGCAGTACCCGCGCCAGCGTATTGACCGTCAGGGTCTTGGCCAGCCCTGGCATGCCTTCGACCAGCAAGTGGCCTGATGACAGCAGCGCGATCATCACGCGCTCGAGAAACACATCCTGGCCGACGATCAGACGCTTGACCTCGAACAGGGCGCGTTCCATCTTGCGGGACAATTCGGCCACGGTTTCGGCCAGGCGAGGATCGGTCACTTTGGTCGCTTGCATTCGTGTCTTCCGTCGTGTGGGTCGGTTCTTGCCGGGGGTTGGATCAGAACGGCGGCACGCCCATGGCCGCGCCGGCACTTTCCATCGTTGTTGCAAAGCCGATCCCGACAAAGGTGCGTTCCTTGCCAGGGTTGTAGATCGCGGTCACGATGCCGACCACCTCGCCATTACGATTGACGAGTGGCCCTCCGGAACTCCCGGGATTGGCGGCCGCGTCGAACTGGATCAGACCGCCAAGCCGTACCTCCGATTCCGGGTCGCGAAATTCCCGGTCCAGGCCCGACACCACGCCGGCGCTGACCGAGGGTCCGATACCGAAAGGAAAGCCAACCGCCACCACCTGGTCGCCGGGTTGCAGACCCAGGCTTCCGGCCAGGACAGCCGGTTGCAGATCGTCTGGAACACTTTGCGGGCGCACGATTGCCAGGTCCTTGTTCGGGTACACGTTCAAAACTTTTCCAGGCGTTTGACTGCCGTCGAAGAAGGTCAGAATCAGCTTTGCATCCTTGGCGCTGGCTGCAGACACCACATGCAGGTTCGTCAGCACCGTCCCATCCTCCTTGATCACGACGCCTGAGCCGCTGTTGCCGGAGCTTTCCTTGTCATCGGTTTCGACGCGCAGATGCACCACCGACGGCATGATCTGGCGGGCAGCACGCTCCGCGACCGATGGCAGATCAACCGCTTCCAGGCTTCGAGCGAGCATGCGCTCGAAGGCCTGAGAGTTGGCAAAGCTCAGCGGAGCTTGCAGCTTTCCTGTCCGGGCGTCCTTGGCGGGCAGCACTGCGGCAGGCAAGACCGCCTGGGGTCCGTGTCCTGATTGCCACCACAGCATCAGTCCTGCCCAGCTCAAAACGGCACCTGCGCCGGCCGAGAGCAGAATCAGCCCGCCCGGGCGCAGGCACCATGCGCGCAGTCGACTTAGCCCCGAGCTGATGGCCGTCCGGCTGATCAACCGATTCAAGTACCCGATCATTGTTCCGGTCCCATGAGAGCAATCCAAACCGACGCAGACGATGCTCGTCGGGAAAACCTTGAGGAAACCTGACGACTCGGCGGTGAGGATGGCGCAATGCGGTCGATGCTGGCACGATTCATCTGTTTGCGCCACAGGATCAATCCATGCGCTGGATGGCCCCCGAAATGCTCTGGTCGCTGTTCTTGCTTGCTCCGCCGGCGGCGTTGTATGTCTGGGCGTGGCGCCGGCGCAAGAAGCTGGTTCTGACCTTCTCGACGATTCGCGTGCTGAAAATCGCGACGACTCCGGGCGGCAACTGGCGTCGGCATGTGCCCGCCGGGCTGCTCTGGATCGCGCTCGCGCTCGGCCTGATGGCGCTCGCCAGGCCCAGTGCGGTCGTCACACTTCCAACCGATCACCGCAAGCTGGTCATCGCGATCGATGTCTCCCGAAGCATGCTGGCGCAGGATGTCGAGCCCAGTCGCATCGCAGCAGCCCAGGCTGCGGTCAAGGATTTCATCGAACGGTTGCCAAGAGATCTACGCGCTGGAATCGTCACCTTCGCAGGAACTGCGCAGGTCGTGCAGGGAATCACCGAATCGCGTGAGGATTTGCTCAAGGCGGTCGAACGCTTCGATCTTCAGCGTGCGACCGCGACCGGCAGCGGGTTGCTGCTGGCGATCAGTCTTTTGCGTCCGGATCTGAAGCTCGATCTGGAAACCGGCCTGCAGGCCCCCGCAATGATTGAATGGCCGGATCCGAAAGCACCAGGCAGCGATGCGTCAGGCGCCATCGTGCTGCTATCGGATGGACGGCGCACCACAGGACCCGACCCGGTTGCGATCGCACAACGGGCCGCCGACCTCGGGATACGCGTGTACACGGTCGGATTCGGGACGCCCAACGGCACGATTCCCGGCTACGAGGGGTATTCATTCTTCGTCCGGGTCGATGAAGAATCGCTCAAGGCGGTCGCCAGGATCACCGAGGGGGAATATTTTTATGCCGCCAGCGCCCAGGAACTGGTGAGCGTTTATCGCAAGCTGCAGGGCAAGCTCGCGCTTGAGACGCGCGAGACCGAACTGTCCTTCGTGCTTGCCGGGCTGATGCTTCTGATGGCGCTTGCTGCCGTCGCGATGGCAATGCGTGGCCAGACTCGGCTGCAGCGGGCGGTGCGCTGACGCGCGAGCGTCGCCGGAATATACTTGCGCCGCCTTCCCGCCCGCCGTTGCGGGCATCGTTTCCACAGGACCAGTGCCGTATGAACGCGCCAACTTTCGCCGCCAGCCTTGCTCCCGAGATCGCCCAGCGCCACGTGCCCGATGAATTCATCGCTGCACTCAAGGAACGCTTCGGAGCCAACTGCTCAACCGCGCAGGCAGTGCGTGAGCAGCATGGTCGGGACGAATCTGCGTTCACGACGGTGCCGCCGCCGGCTGCGGTGGTATTCGCTGAAAGCACGCAGGATGTTCAAGATGCAGTCCAGCTCTGTGCGCGCTACAAGGTGCCGGTGATTCCGTTTGGTGCGGGTTCTTCGCTGGAGGGGCATCTGCTTGCGGTGCGCGGGGGCATCAGCATCGATCTGACGCGGATGAACAAGGTGCTCGCGATTAACGCCGAAGACCTGACCGTGACGGTCCAGGCCGGTGTCACGCGCAAGCAGCTCAACGAAGAGCTGAAGTCCACCGGCCTGTTCTTTCCGATTGATCCGGGCGCGGACGCGACGCTCGGCGGCATGAGCGCGACTCGCGCGAGCGGCACCAATGCGGTGCGCTACGGCACGATGCGCGAAAACGTGCTCGGCCTGGAGGTCGTCACCGCGCGAGGCGAGCTGATGCGCACCGGAACCCGTGCACGAAAGTCCAGTGCTGGCTATGACCTGACCCGCCTGATGGTCGGCTCCGAGGGCACCCTGGGCGTGATCACTGAAATCACCCTCAAGCTCTACCCGCTGCCTGAAGCGATCTCGGCCGCCATCTGCTCCTTCCC
>JALRBB010000563.1 GCA_023257915.1 Quisquiliibacterium sp.
GGCTACGTGGCCGGCGCGCTGTCCGGCGTGCTGGTGCTGGGCACGATCCAGACGCTGATCGCCTTCGACGGCACGCTCAGCTCGTGGTGGACGAAGATCGTCATCGGCGGCCTGCTGTTCCTGTTCTGCGTGGTGCAGCGCCTGTTTACTGGTCAGCCCGAGCATCCGGTGACCAGGGCGCTCGAGCCGCATCTGACGCAATTTGGTATCGATGCGCCCAGGCTCCAGGAGATCATCGACGGCATGCAGATGGACCTGGATCAGACCCGATATCTGGACTTTTCCAACCTGCGCCTGTATTGCCATCGGGTTGCCGGCGTGGTCGGAACGCTGTCAGCCGGAATTTTTTCGCAAGGCGACCAGGCTTGTTCCGAATACGCCGAAAATCTGGGTGTGGCCCTGCAGTTGACGAACATCGTGCGCGACATTGGCGAAGACGCCCGCCGCGGCCGCATCTACCTGCCGATCGAGGATCTTCAGCGCTTCAAAGTGAGTGCGAAGGATTTGCTCGATGCGCGGCACAGCGAAGGTTTTGAGGCGCTGATGCGATTTCAGGCAGAGCGGGCCCGTGGCTTTTATCGCAAGGCTTTCGAACTTCTTCCGGACACCGCTGTCAGGGCTCAGCGCCCTGGCCTGATCATGGCTGCGATCTACGCAAGCCTGCTCGATGAAATCCAGGATGACGGCTTTCGGGTACTGAGCCATCGCGTCAGGCTCACCCCGCTTCGCAAGCTATGGATCGCCTGGAGGACCTGGATGCGCGGACGACCGCCGGCCATTCGTGGGGACTGACGCAGCACGAGGATCGTTGCAACGCGACGGCGATCCGGACCCGAATGAACCCGCTGACGGGCCACGCCAAACCGGTGTCATCGTACTGGGCGCCGGATGGGCTGGGCTTGCGGCCGCCGTCGAACTGACTGCCGCAGGCCATCCACCACTGGTGATCGAGGCCGCGCCGCACCCCGGCGGCCGTGCCAAGGGATTATCGATTCCGCTTGCCGGCACAAGGCGCGAGCTGGACAACGGTCAGCATCTGCTGATTGGCGCGTATCGGCAATGGCTGAAACTCGCGTCCACTGTCGGGGCTCGCCAGCAGCAGGATTTCGAGCGCATGCCAATGCACCTGCTGGGCGCAACCGGACTGTCGCTGCGCAGTGCTCGCCTTCCTGCCCCGTGGCATCTGCTCGGCGCCCTGCTCGGCGCCCGCGGATTGCCATGGCGAGAGCGTTGGGCGGTCGCCGCGCTGATGATGCGCTTGCGCTTGTCTGGCTGGCAGGTCCCTGCCGGCGAGACTGTGGAGACCCTGCTGGAGCGGCTCGGTCAGCCTGCGACGCTGCGCAGCAGGCTCTGGCATCCGCTGGTGCTGGCAACGATGAACACACATCCATCGGCTGCCTGCGCGCAAACCTTCGCCAACGTTCTGCGCGACTCACTTGGCGGCGAGGCGAACGCCGCCGACTTTATCTTGCCCTCCAGAACCTTGTCTCAGGTGTTCCCGGAACATGCTGCTCGATGGCTCCAAAATCACGGCGCATCGCTGCTGTGCGGTGTGACGGTGCGTTCGCTCCAGCAAACTCAAGGTCAGTGGCAGGTACAGACAACAGCCGGACGATGGCTCGCCGATCAGGTCGTCATTGCGCTCCCGGCGCATGCCTCGGCTCGACTGATCGCCCCTTTGTCCGGGGTGCACCCGGGCTTGGCCGAGGTCGCAACAGCCCTTGCCCGATTTGAATATGACAGCATCGCGACCATCTACCTGGCCTGGCCTGCCGGCTCAATCTCACAACTGCCACGTTGTCTGATGCTGGATGAAGGCCCCGACACACCGGGGCAATGGCTGTTCGACCGTGGAGTACACGGTCAGGAACGGATCGCCGCGGTCGTGGTCAGCCTGGGGGGCAATGTCGAGGAATTCGAGTCGGACAAGCTCGCCGCACAGGTCGCGCAGCAACTCGTCGCACAATTGAGTCTTCCGGTCCCGCTCGATGCCAAGGCCGTTATCGACCGACGTGCCACGTTTCGCTGCACGCCGGATCGCCCGAAGATTCGCGCAGACGCACTGGCCAGTCCCTACGGGCCTGGCTCGAATCCGATGCTCGAGCGACTGACTCTGGCTGGCGACTACGTCTACCCGGACTATCCGGCCACGCTGGAATCGGCAGTTCGCAGCGGAATCGCGGCAGCCGCCCGGGTACTGGCGTCGAACTGAAGCCCTCGTCAGGCCTCCCACGCAGCAGTCAGCGCGTCGTCGATCCGGTCAAGCGCGACGGTCTCCAGCCCTTCGATGGGCTTTTTCGGGGCATTGGCCCGGGGAATCAATGCGCGTGAGAATCCGAGCTTGGCGGCTTCGCGCAGCCTTTCCTGGCCGCGGGGAGCTGGCCGGATCTCTCCAGCCAACCCAATTTCTCCGAATACCGCCAGCCCCGCCGGCAAGGGCCGATTTTTCAGGGAAGAGACCACGGAGAGCACTACCGCCAGGTCAGCCGCCGGCTCTCCGATGCGCACCCCGCCAACCGCATTGACGAACACGTCCTGGTCGAACAGGGCGAGACCGGCGTGCCGGTGCAGCACCGCCAGCAGCATCGCCAACCGGTTATGCTCAAGCCCGACCGACAGCCTGCGCGGGTTCGGTACATGCGCACTGTCTACCAGAGCCTGAATTTCGACCAGAAGCGGACGGGTACCCTCCTGCGTGACCAACACGCAAGCGCCGGCAACCTGTTGCGCATGTTGCGAGAGAAACAGCGCCGACGGATTGCTGACTCCACGCAAGCCGCGATCGGTCATCGCAAACACGCCAAGCTCGTTGACTGCGCCGAAACGATTCTTGAACGCACGAACCAGCCGGTACGACGAATGGGTATCGCCCTCGAAATAGAGCACGGTATCGACGATGTGCTCGAGCACCCGCGGTCCGGCGAGCGTTCCCTCCTTGGTGACATGACCAATCATCACCACCGCCACCCCGAGTTGCTTGGACAGACGCGTGAGCTGAGCCGCGCACTCACGAACCTGAGCGACAGACCCCGGGGCTGATTGCAGCTGCTCCGAGTAGAGCGTCTGTATCGAATCGATCACCACGACGCCAGGACGCGTGCTTTCAATCGTCGCAAGAATCCTCTCGAGGGAAATCTCAGCGAGCATCGGCAGGTCCTGAGCGTCAAGACCAAGCCGGCGCGCCCTGAGGGCAACCTGTCCGGCGGATTCCTCACCACTGACGTAAAGCACCGGCCGCGCTCCAGCCAGGCTTGCAAGTGTCTGCAACAGCAGGGTCGATTTTCCGATGCCCGGATCGCCCCCGATCAGAACCACCGCCCCAGCCACCAGACCACCACCCAGCACCCGGTCGAACTCGTCGATTCCGGTGCTCATGCGGGCGATTTCACCAGTCGCCACGGAACCGAGCATCTGCACGCCCTGGGTTGGCGCGAGCGCTGCGAACCGGTTACGCGCAGCCCCTCGCTCCTCGGCCACTCCCTCGTGCAAGGTATTCCAGGCATTGCAGTGCGGGCACTGGCCAAGCCACTTGGGGCTGATGCCACCGCATTCGAGGCAGTTGTACTGGGAGCGTGTCTTCGCCATCAGTCCTTGACCTCGCGCAACACCCGGGGCGCGAGTGCGCACATCAGTTCATACCCGATCGTGCCTGCGCCGGCTGCAACTTCGTCGATTGGCACGCTATCTCCCCACAATTCGACTGATGAACCGATGCCCGCCTGCGGAATCTGGCTGAGATCCACCGTCAACATGTCCATCGAAACCCGGCCGACAAGACGGGCACGCGTTCCATCAACCAGGACCGGTGTGCCAGTCGGCGCACTGCGCGGATAACCGTCCGCATAGCCGCAGGCCACCACGCCGATACGCATTGGTGCCTGGGCGACAAAGCTCGAGCCGTATCCAACCGCATCACCCGCCGCGAGCGTCTGAACCGCGATCAGCTCGGAGCGCAAGCTCATCGCCGGGCGTAATCCGAGCGACGCAGCACTTTGGTCGGCGAACGGGCTCGCGCCGTAGAGCATGATTCCGGGCCGAACCGCTTCGCGATGGGTTTGCGGCAAGCTCAGCACCGCGGCCGAGTTGGAGGTACAGCGCGGCGCATCGAGCCCTTCACAAGCCGCGTCGAAACAAGCCAGCGCACCATCTGCGCCGCCGGGAAGGTCTGCATTCGCGAAGTGTGTCATCAGCGTGACTCGGCGGACCTGCGCAAGCGACACGGCGCGGGTATAAGCCTGCCGCAGACCATCGGCATCAAATCCAAGCCGATTCATTCCGCTGTTGAATTTCAAAAACAATTCGATGCGCCCGGAACCCGGACGTGAAGCGATCCAGTCCAGGTGCAGATGGTCATGAACCACCAGCGTCAATTGATGCGTGATCGCCGCGTCAATGTCCGCCACACCAAACGGACCCTCGAGCATCAGGATCGGCTTATGCCAGCCGCGCTCGCGAAGCCAAACGGCCCGATCGAATTCGATCAACGCCAGACCGTCGGCCGCCTCGAAGGCACGCATCGCATTTTCAAGACCATGACCGTAAGCATCGGCCTTCACAACCGCCCAAAGCATCGAAGGGCCAGCCCGTGAGCGCGCCAGCGCCAGGTTGTGTCGCATCGCAGCGAGATCGATCAATGCCGTGGTCGGACGAGCCATGACGAAACTATACCGTCGCCACGCGCCGGCCCGACTGCGCGCTGCCGACGGTCTTCGTGGTATAACCCGGGCGCGCTTGCCCCACGGTCGCGCAGGCAGGAGACACATGAAACGCGGTTTCTACACGATCATGGCGGCGCAGTTCTTCTCGTCGCTCGCCGACAACGCACTGCTTATCGCCGCGATCGCGCTGCTGATTGAGATGCACGCGCCCGAGTGGATGAAGCCGATGCTCAAGCTGTTCTTCACCTTCTCGTACGTGCTGCTGGCCCCGTTCG
>JALRBB010000003.1 GCA_023257915.1 Quisquiliibacterium sp.
CTGGCCGATGCGATCAAAGCCAAGTGGGGCTCGTTCGATGCATTCAAGGATGCGTTCACGAAGAGTGCGGTCGGCAACTTCGGTTCAGGCTGGACCTGGCTGGTCAAGAAAGCTGATGGCAGCGTCGACCTCGTCAACACCAGCAATGCCGCCACTCCGCTGACCACCGGTGACAAGGCGCTGCTGACGATCGACGTGTGGGAGCATGCCTACTACATCGACTATCGCAATGCCCGTCCGAAATTCGTCGAAACCTTCCTGAACAGCCTGGCGAACTGGGATTTCGCGGCGAAGAACTTCGCCTGATTACCACAGGGCACACCGTCCGGGGGCTGAAGCCGCCCTGCGGACGGTTGGTCCGCACCTAATCGCCGGGTCGGCCGATACCGCCGCTCAACGCGGCGCAAACATCCCCGGGGGACCGGCGATCCGTGCTCCCGGCCCGATTCCGCGGCTTCGAAACCATCCCTGTTCCATCTCGAGCGCAAAGCTCACCGGCCGCGCCGAGCAGTGCCCGTCGTCCGTTTGGGGCTGCATGTCTTCGATATTGACGACCGTGCCGTCGGCGTCGATGAACGCGATCGACAGGGCCAGCACCGTGTTGCGCATCCAGAAGCACTGCCGGTCCTGCGACGGGAACACGAACAGCATTCCCTCATTGGGGCCCAGGCGCTGCCTGAACATCAGTCCGGCCGCCCGCGTGCGCTCACTGGCGGCAAGTTCGGCTTGGATCCGATGGATTCCTGCCCGTAACTCGACTGTTTGCAAACGCGGTTGCGCGACACCCTGGGCAAGGGCGGGCTGGCCGGAGGCGATCCAGACGAGGATCAGGGGCGCCAGCAACGCGGCCGCAAATCGACGAATGCCTCCGATGGGGCTGTTCTGGCGCCCATCCGCAACGTTACTGCTTTGGCGCGTCCCTTGGTCCGCGGCGCCGGTCGGCCAGGCCTTCATGCGATTCGCCTCATTGATGATGGATCCCGGTCGGCCGTCATGATCTTGCCGGATGCTGGAAATGAAAACGCCGGGCAAGCCCGGCGTCGTGGTCAGGATGGGTGCTTTGGTCAACCAGCCTGGATGTTCGAAGCCTGCTTGCCCTTGGGCCCGGTGACGACTTCGAATTCGACCTTCTGGCCTTCCTTCAGGCTCCGGAAACCGGCTCCCTGGATTGCGGAGAAGTGTGCGAACAGGTCTTCGCCGCCATCGTCCGGCGTGATGAACCCGTAACCCTTAGCGTCATTGAACCACTTGACGGTACCCGTAGCCATAAGCTGCCATCCTCAAAATACCCCGATGCATGCGACATCCGGTATGGATGCCCCGCCAGCCCAGGTTGATCGGTGTAGGTTTATTCGGGCCAAGGCGACCAAGGGCTTTCACCCCAAGGCACCCGCGGATTTTTTTTCAAAGATTCGGCAAAGTCAAGCCTGACGGGTGACAAGTGGCAAATCGTTGCTTTGCCGCGAATGCGATGAGGCCTGTTGCCGGATAGTGACCGTCGGCGACTCTGTCCGAAGACTGTCGTGTCGGGGGAGGAGGCGTGGCGTAAAGCCCGATGAATGCGCGCCAAAAGCCGCCGGCGGCGGTCGTCAAGTTGCACGGACTGTCGCTGTGGTTAGAATGCATTGCATGGCGACGAAGCACGACCCTTCCACGACTCTCGAAAAGCAAGAGTCACGACTCAAGCCGCCGCCGATGTATCAGGTGATGCTGCTCAACGACGATTTCACTCCGATGGAGTTCGTCGTCAGCGTATTGCAGAAGTTTTTTGGGATGAGTCGAGAGAGAGCCGTTCAGGTGATGCTGAAAGTGCATCGCGAGGGGCGAGGTGTTTGCGGTTTGTATCCGCGAGACGTCGCCGCAACCAAGGTCGAGCAGGTGAGCAGCTACGCACGCGAGCACCAGCATCCGCTGCAGTGCGTAATGGAGGAAGCATGATCGCGCAGGAATTGGAAGTCAGTCTGCACATGGCCTTTGTCGAGGCTCGTCAGCAGCGGCATGAGTTCATCACCGTCGAACACCTGTTGCTCGCGCTGCTCGACAATCCGTCGGCGGCTGAGGTGCTGCGCGCTTGTGCGGCGAATATCGATGATTTGCGCAAGAGCCTGAGCGCGTTCATCAAGGAGAACACCCCGGTCGTTCCGGGAACCGAGGAGATCGACACGCAGCCGACGCTCGGATTCCAGCGGGTGATCCAGCGGGCGATCATGCATGTGCAGTCCACCTCCAACGGCAAGAAGGAGGTGACTGGCGCCAATGTGCTGGTTGCCATCTTCGGCGAGAAGGATTCGCACGCGGTGTACTACCTGCA
>JALRBB010000069.1 GCA_023257915.1 Quisquiliibacterium sp.
GAACACTTCATCGACACGCAGGCGTTCGCACAGATTGCGCGACAGCTTGTTGCGCCAGTCGTTGAAGTCGCCGGCGATGATCAGCGGCGCGTCAGCGGGCAGCTCGCGCTCGATCCAGTCGATCAGCACCTGCGACTGACGCTCACGACTGCGAGCCAAGAGGCCAAAGTGAATCACAAAGCAATGCACGATGCGGCTGCCGATCTCGACCCGGCAGTGCAGCACGCCGCGCTTTTCGAGCGCATGGTCGGAGACATCGCGATTTTCCAGACCGAGAATCGGAAAGCGCGACAGCAGCGCATTGCCATGGTGGCCGTGCAGATAGTTCGCATTGCGGCCGTAGGCCGCCTCGAAGGTGTGCTTGAGCGTTGGCGATCGCGCCAAAAACTGATCCTGCGGTTCGGCAGGCCAGTGTTCAAAGCGCTGGGCATGATGCTGATGATGCCCCTGCACTTCCTGCAAAAAGACCATGTCGGCCTGCAACTCATGCAAGCGGGTGCGCAACTCATGGATACGCGACACCCGGCGCAAGCCGAGAAATTCGCGCGACACCCCTTTGTGAATGTTGTACGTGGCAACCCGAAGGATCATCGCAGCGCTCCGCTACGCTGCGGCAGTTCGCGGATGGCCTGAACGTTGGACCACGAAAAGCAGCGTTCGGCTGCCTCGCGCCAGTCAAGCCAGGCGAATGCAAGATGCTCGCGCGGCGCCAGCCGGACCGCGACCGGCTCCGGCACCAGCAGACCAAAGACATACTCGGTGTTGTGAGTCACACCCTCAGGATACCGGTGCCGCCAATGCGCGTAGATTTCGTAACGATTGGTCAGCTGCCAGTCTTGCAGGCGATGCGCGGCGACGTCGATGCCGGTTTCCTCCAGCACCTCGCGGCGGCAGGTCTCGGCTAGCGGCTCTTCAATGCTGTCCTTGCTGCCGGTGACCGACTGCCAAAAGCCGGGATGGTCCGCTCGCTCGAGCAGCAACACGCGCAGATCCGGCGTGTGAATCACCACCAGGACCGATTCGGGAATTTTGGTGCCCATCGCGGCCTGCGCGCCGAAAGCCCGGGTTCAGCTCTTGACGGCCTCGGTGGCGCGCAGCCGGATATGCAATTCGCGCAACTGCTTGTCGTCGACCGATGACGGAGCTTGCGTCAGCAGGCACTGCGCCCGCTGCGTCTTCGGGAAGGCGATCACGTCGCGAATCGATTCGGCTCCGGTCATCATCGTGACGATGCGATCCAGGCCAAACGCAATGCCGCCATGCGGAGGCGCACCGTACTGCAAGGCATCGAGCAGGAAGCCGAACTTGGCCTGCGCCTCTTCCGGACCGATCTTCAACGCGCGGAACACCTTGCTTTGCACCTCTTCGCGATGGATACGCACCGATCCGCCGCCGATCTCCCAGCCGTTCAACACCATGTCGTAGGCCTTGGCCAGGCAGCGGCCCGGATCGGTCTGCAGGTAGTCCTCGTGGCCGTCCTTGGGTGCGGTGAACGGATGGTGGCAGGCGACCCAGCGGGCGTCTTCCTCGTCGTACTCGAACATCGGAAAATCGACCACCCACAGAGGGCGCCAGTCGGCATCGAGCAAACCGGACTTGCGGCCGAACTCCGAGTGCCCGATTTTGTTGCGCAGGGCGCCGATCGCATCATTGACGACCTTGGCCTTGTCGGCGCCAAAGAACACCAGGTCACCATTGGTCGCACCGCAACGCGCGATGACCGCCTCAAGCGCCTCGTCGCTGAGATTCTTGACGATCGGCGACTGCAGCCCGTCGCGGCCCTTGGTCGTATCGTTCACCTTGATGTAGGCCAGACCCTTGGCACCATAAATTCCGACGAACTGGGTCAGCTCATCGATTTCCTTGCGCGACAGGTCGCCGCCCTTGGGCAGCCGCAGCGCAACAACACGACCGTCCGGATCCTTCGCCGGCCCGGCAAATACCTTGAATTCGATGTCTTTCAGAAGATCAGCCACATCGACCAATTCCAGCGGGATGCGCAGGTCTGGCTTGTCGGACCCGAAACGGCGCATGGCTTCCGCATAGCTAAGACGCGGGAATGGATTGGGCAATTCGACATTCAGCGTCTTCGAGAAGAGTTCGCGAATCATCTGCTCCATCAGATCGGTGATCGCCTGCTCGTCCATGAACGAGGTTTCGATATCGAGCTGGGTAAATTCCGGCTGACGATCGGCCCGCAGGTCCTCATCACGGAAGCACCGCACCACCTGATAGTAGCGATCCATTCCCGAAACCATCAGCAGCTGCTTGTAGAGCTGGGGAGATTGCGGCAAGGCAAAGAAGTGATTCTGATGAGTCCGACTGGGCACCAGATAATCGCGCGCGCCTTCTGGGGTGGCCTTGGTGAGGAATGGCGTTTCGA
>JALRBB010000117.1 GCA_023257915.1 Quisquiliibacterium sp.
CCGATCGAACTCTCCGAACTGCAGGGAATGGATTTCGATCTCGGGTTGCTGGGATTTGATCAGGACGAACTCGCCAAGCTGCTCGATCCCGGCGTGCAGGAAGGCATGACCGATCCGGACGAGATTCCCGCGCCACCGGACGAGGCAACCACCAAACCGGGCGACCTGTGGATTCTCGGCGAGCATCGCCTGCTGTGCGGGGACAGCAGTAGTCCGCAGGATCTTGACCGCCTACTCGATGGCCAGCCGATCCATCTTTGCAACACAGATCCCCCATACAACGTGAAGGTGGAACCGCGCAGCAACAACGCGATTGCCGCCGGTCTGTCGTCGTTCCAGGGAACGACGCATCACCAGTCGATGGACGTGGCCCGGCATCCGGAGAAGTCGAAACCGACGCAGAAGAAGCTCCGGGCCAAGGATCGGCCACTGGCGAACGACTTCGTTTCGGACGAAGAGTTTGACCGCCTGCTCGACGCCTGGTTCGGCAACATTGCCCGTGTGCTGGTGCCGGGTCGCGGGTTCTACATCTGGGGCGGCTACGCAAACTGCGCGAATTACCCGCCGTTCCTGAAGAAGCACGGACTGTACTTCTCACAGGCCCTCATCTGGGACAAACAGCACCCCGTCCTCACGCGAAAGGACTTCATGGGGGCGCATGAATGGTGCTTCTACGGATGGAAGGAGGGAGCCGCCCACGAGTTCTTCGGGCCGAACAACGCCACCGACCTCTGGCATGTGAAGAAGGTCAACCCGCAGAGCATGGTCCATCTGACCGAGAAGCCGGTCGAACTGGCGGTGCGGGCGATGCAGTTCTCATCCCGGACCGGCGAAAACGTCCTCGACCTGTTCGGCGGCAGCGGCTCAACCCTGATCGCCGCTCAGCAGACCGGACGCCGGGCGTACCTGATGGAACTCGACCCGCTCTACTGCGACGTGATTGTGCAGCGATATGAGCAGTTCACGGGCAACCAGGCGGACCGCTTCAGCGCCGTGTTGGAGAATGCGGCGTGACTGTGCTTGCGAGGTCGATTTCACGGATGACACAACATGGTTCACTCAGCTTGCTGCGTCGGCACTTCTTGAGCGCTGACTGCAGCACCTGTTGCACGTCTCGCAGATCTCGCAACTTCTGATCAACGTCCGCGAGTCTTTGTTCTATGATCGGCTGCACTTCCCGACATTGCGGCAATACACCGCCTTCGGTGGAAAGCAGAATTCGGATGTCGTCCAGCGTGAATCCGATCCCCTGCGCCGCGCGGATGAACTTCACTTTCCGCAGCGAATCATCCGTGTACAGCCGATAGTTGCCGGCGCTGCGGTCCTCCGCTTCGATCAGGCCGACACGCTCGTAGTACCTCAACGTGGTCGTTGGAATCTCGGCCGCACTGGCCAGTTGGCTGATGGTGTATTCCCCCTCGCGCATGGTTCCGCCGCTTCGTTTTCCAAAATCTTCCGTTCGGGCTTGACCTTACACTTGAGTGCAAGGTCGATAATACCCGCAGAGAGGGACGGACACAATCTGAAGCGGGCGTCGCCAAGGAATTGAAACATGAGCACTGATACGTCCACCGCAACGCGGACCGAGTGTCCGGTCTGTCGAACAAAAGGGAAGCGGGTTGCTGTTGTCACACTGCGCTCGCTACTCAAACCGGAACTCGCGACCACGCTGCAAGCAGGCGAATCGTGCGAGTGTTCCCCCGCCGGCGAGTGCCGGACACCAACCGAGGATACCGGCTGGCGGTTCTGCGACTCCGCAGGGTGCGAGGTCGTGTATTTCTCGGAGACGACCGAGCAGCAGTTCACGGAACCCGATCTGACAGTCGATGTCGGCGTCAAGCAGACCGACGGCCCACGACCACTGTGCTACTGCTTCGGTCACTCCGTAGCCAGCATCAAAGATGAACTTCGTGCGAAGGGGCGATCGGAAGCGCTCGAAGACATTCGGGTCAAGATGAAAGATCCGGGCTGCCACTGTGCGACCGCGAATCCATCCGGAGCATGCTGTCTGGGCAGCGTTTCGCGGGGGATCGAAACAGCCCATGCGGAATTGAACGCTGAGAATCCCGATGCTCCAGTTCCCGTCGTGCCGCCAAATCGCGGCGAGCGCATTGCGAAGATCGGAACGCTTGTTTCCGCCATCATGGCATCCAGCTGCTGCTGGCTACCGTTATTGCTGCTGGCCGTGGGAGTGTCGGGGGCCGGAATCGCGGCGACCCTGGAAACGTATCGGCCCGCTTTCATGGCCGTCACATTCGGTTTTCTCGCGGCCGCATTCTACTTCACGTATCGTCCCAGGAAGTCCGTAGCAGCGGGAGACAATTGCTGTGCGGTGGAGCAGGCAGCGGCAGATGATTGTTACGAGCGCATTCGAACTCGGCGATTCAGCATGATAGCGATGAACAAGGTCATGCTATGGGGCGTCACTGTGCTGGCCGTGGCCTTTCTGCTGTTCCCAAGCTACGTCGGGACGCTGCTCGGCACCACCAGCGACACATCCGTGACGGAGAATATGAACCGGGTTGTCATCCACATTGAAGGAATGACGTGCGAAGGATGTGCCACGACAGTCGCGCAGGCGATTCGGCGGGTTCCCGGAGTCGCGGCCGTCGAAGTCAGCTATGAAAAGTCAGAAGCGATCGTCGGCGTTGAACCGGGTAACGATATCCCGGTGTCAAAGGTGCTGGCTGCGCTTCGAGATGCCGGGTACGACGGAAACGTGCCAACCAACACTTCAATCGAGTCGGATCATCCCGATGATCCTGCGGCCGTCGATGAGCCGCAGAATATCGAGACCACGGAGACGGTGTTCCGCGTCGACGGAATGTCTTGCGACGGCTGTGCCACCGCACTGACGGAGTCGCTCCTCGCTGTTCCCGGCGTCACTGGTGCCCGCGTGGACTTCAAGTCAGGGCGTGCTTACGTCCAAAACCCCTCCTGCTGCAAACCGCCCTCCGAAGCTGTTATCCAAGTCATCGAGACGTCTGGCTTTCGCGGTCAGATAGAAGAATCGCCCATCTCCCAGAGCCCGAAAGGAGATCCAAAGTGAAGAATCTGTTGTTTGTAAAGAAAGGATGGCTTCTCGCCGTCGTCGTCCTCAGCGCTGCCGCTGGTGCATATGGATTCAGCCAAGTTGGCGAACAGTCCGCGTGTCCGGGTCGCGTCGTTTGCCCGCTGACGGGCGAGGAAATCTGCAAGGATCACTGTCCGCTTGTTGACGCCAGTCGGTCGGACTGTCCGGGCAAGATCGAATGCCCGCTGACCGGCGAATTCGTCTGCCGCGATCGATGTCCCCTCGGCGCGGCAGATTCCAAGGCCAGTGCCGAATCCGAACTTCCAGCATGCTGTCGCAATCATTAATGGCGATTGCAGCCTGCCTGCCGGGGGGCATCCGGTCGGTTGACGGTGCGAATGCAAATCACCAACGAGAGAACGCCCGTACGTCGCAACGTCGGGCGTCACCGGGCGGAACCCGGGGTGGTTACTCTCCGGGACTGAAGATCGTCCCGCACGAATCGCAGCGGACGAACTCGTCGTCCTGCCAGATCAGGCGATCGACGTCCGATTCGCCGCACTCCGGGCAGGGGAACGCGACCTCGTTGGTCGTCTCCGGCACCGGCGGGTCGAGTCGGTCCGCGATGGCGAGAAGAACCTCAACCAGGTCGTCGGCATCGATGGCCCGTGACCGATAGCCGTCGTTGATCGCCTGCTGCACAGCGGCGGTGACCTCGCGGATCGCATCGGCGATGGTGAGTTCAGGAGTCGCCATGATCGCCTCCTACTTCTTGAGGGCGAATTGACCCCGGTCGACCTTCACGATCCGGGCGTCCTTCCCTTTGTTCTGAATCTCGCGGAGCAGCGCCGAGTACAGAGTCTGCGCGGGCGTCTTGCCGCCGGGGCTCGTCCAGTACCCCTTGGTCCCCATCGCGTCGATCATCGCCTTTGTCGTCATGGACACTTTGGATTCGGACAGCACTTTGACCGCCGCGTCGAGCTGGCTGAGCTTGCCATCGGTCTTGGGCTGGCGGGTCTTCGCCGGCTTCTTCGTGGCGGGCTTGGCCGGTTCAGTTTCCGTCGGCGGGGCTGTAGCATCGGCCATCGCCTCGGCTTCGCGGCGGCCGATCTCGACCCACTCCTCGTAATCCTTCTTGGTGAGCTTCTTCGCGAGCTCGTCGAGATAGAACCGGTCGGTCGTTTTCGAACGGTTGGGGTTACCGGTCTCCAGGTTGAACTCGATGGTCCGGCCTTCAAATGAGGCCCCATGTTCCGCGTCATCCTGGAGGCGACCGTTGGTCACCTCGATCAATTGACCTGAGTTTGTTTCGTAAATGTCACCCTTGCGGACGCTCGTAATCTTTGTGGTCTTGGTCTTGGTCGCCATGATCGTACTCCCGTGTTGGTGATGGTCGGCTGCCATCGTCAGGCCGCGAGAACCACCCCGCGACGACGCCCATTGGCGTTTCGGCATTTGTCAGTCGCGGTCTACTCCGAACCCGGCTGCGTGGAGCTCATCCCGTTTCGCTCCGCGCGTTTTGCGAAGGGCGTTAGCGGTTGCCTCGATGGCGAACAGGATCACCTCTGCTGCTTCGGTGTCCTCACAGTCGAGGTCCGCCAGTCTGCGGTCGTGATCGACAAGCAGACGCTCGAGGTTTTGGAGCGTGCGGACCAGAGTGCTGTTGAGCGGTCGGGTCATGGTGGCATTCCTCATAGTTGGTGATGCGTTCAGACAGGGAATCCGAGGTCGCGGGCTTCGTCTTCGTTGACAACCCCCATCGCAAACGCGGCATACACCGCGTACTTCAGCGCGTCGTGCATTTGCTCGGCGTGACCCCAGTTGATTCGCTCCTGGTGGGGGATCGTGTTGGTGGCGGCCTGCATCCGGGTGAGGAGGGCGGCCATCGTTTCGGCGTGCTTCGCAGTCTTCTGGCGGGCGTTCATTGGTTGTCCCTTGGTTCGTGTTTTGTGGTTTGCATCGCGGTTGCGACATGACACGAGTTACCTCGGGTGCGGAACGTCATCCACTCAGTTCCGAGCAGAAAAAGCAGGTTTTCAGCAGGTTTTTCACATGTCCGAACGCGGCCCCATCAACCCCCTGGCGCTCCTGATTGCTGACGCAGCGCAGCTGCTCTCGAAGGCCGGTGCGCGACAGATTCTGGTCGAGCAGATCAAGGCGGATGTGGCTGCCGGAGCGCCAACAAACGCCGATGGGACGATCAACCTGGTGACATACGCAGCTTGGCTCTCGATCGCCCGTGGGGGACAAAGTAGTGGCGATTGACCCCCGACAACTGAAGCCGAGCGAACTGGTCCGGCTGCTGAACTCAACGCCGCTGGGTGAAGTGACCAGTGAGCGGCAGCTCTATCGTGATCGCCAGCGGGCCGGGTTCAGGATTGGCGACGGGAACCGCGTCCGCGATTTGCACGATGAGATGGGGGAAGAAGACTTTCCCGAAGTGGTGAAACTTTTTCTGGAAGAAGCGGAAGAGGTAGTTGAACGTCTGAGCGATACCCCAGAAGAGACAGGAAAACTTGAGCAGGATCTG
>JALRBB010000122.1 GCA_023257915.1 Quisquiliibacterium sp.
ACTTCCTGGTTCGACAGCACGCTGTTGCGGATCCGGAACTCGTCGCTTTGCAGCCGCTGTGATGGTCCGAGCAGATCGCTGCCGTAGCCAATCTTCACGCCGGCTCGCTTGTAGATTTCCAGCGAGGCAAGGCCAGCCGCACGCACGCCGGCGATCTTTTCGACCGAATCCGGCGGCAGGCCATACTGCGCGCCCTCGTTGGCCAGCGCTTCATAAGTGACCAGCGTGGGCACGACGTAGGCGCCGAGCTGATGCATCAGCTCGGCCGTGGGTGCGTCAATCAGGTTGCCGTGCTCGATCGTGCGCACGCCGAGCCGCACCGCACGCGCGATCGCCTCGGCGGTGTAGGCATGCGCCATCACGTAGGTCTGGCGGGCGCGCGCCTCATGCACGATCGCCTTGATTTCATCGTCCGAGTAGCCCCACGAGGCGATCGGATCGGTCGGCGAGGCCACGCCGCCGGAAGCCATGATCTTGATCTGGTCGGCGCCCATCTGAAGCTCCTGACGCACCGCCTTGATCACGTCGTCAACGCCGTCGGCAACCCGTCCAATGTCACCGGCCCGAAAGCAGCATCCACAAAAGCTCATCGGCCTCAGATGGTCGGAGCGCGGACGTGGATCGCCATGGCCGCCGGTCTGGCTCAATGCCCGCCCCGAGATGAACAGCCGCGGGCCGACCACGCTACCCTCCTCGACCGCGGTCTTCAGCCCCCAGCCGGCGCCGCCGGCATCTCGCACCGTCGTGAAGCCGCGACGCAGCATCGCCTGCATGATCGGCACCGCACGCAGCATCACCAGCGCGTCCGGCAACATGCCCTGCGTGCTCAGGTTCAGCTGCGTTGCCATCACGTGCACATGCAGGTCAATCAGACCCGGCATGATGGTCTTGCCGTCGAGCTTGATGACCTCAGCCTTGCCCGGCTTGATCGGCTTCTCCGACACCTCCCTGACCTGGCCGTTCTCGAGCAGCACATCATGCCGACCCAGCAGTTGATCATGCAGCGGGTCCAGCAGCATCCCGCCTGACAATAAAAGCGCAGCCATGGATATCTCCAGGAAATCGTGAACTGGTAATGCTCCGGGTCAGGGCAGGACCAGCTTGAACGCTGCCAGCTCCCGTGCTCCCCAAAGCTGCACCCCGTGACTCTGCGTGAAGCGCTGCGCCGCCTCAGACGGCACGCCAAGCCCGACGTAGATCGCGTCGTGAAAGTCGCCCTCATCGGCGGCCCGCCTAAGCGCGCGCAATGGCTCAGCGCCGATATGGGCACCCTTCCAGCGACGCGCGAGCAGCAAGCCCCTGCGTCCCGCTTTGAGCAGTTCAAAATCTGCGCCGTCCACGGTGCTGCGCTGCACCGCATAGCCATCACGTGCCAGCGCCGACTGCAGCAAGGGCGCGAACCGCGCCCAATCGAGTTGCTGTACCGCATCAGCGGTCTGCTCGATCGCCGCTGCTCGCGGCTGCTTGGATTGCCTCCATGCGGCGATCACTCCGATCACAACGAACGGAAACGAGCCGAGGACTCCGGCGATCTTGAACCGGTCCGGCAGCAACAACACCGCCAGCAATGAAACGACCCCCGCGATCGCAAAGCTCTTCCACCAGGCCGATCGCAACAACGTAGCGAACAGCGAGTTCTGGTTCATCTTCCACTTCATCGTTCGTCCTCGATCTTGTTCAGCGCATGCACTTGCAGCTCAGGAGATCGTCAGCCCGCCGTCCACCGACAGGATATGGCCTGTGGTTGAACGCGATTCATCGCTGGCCAGGAACAGCGCCGCGTTCGCAACATCCTCGGGTTGCACCAAGCCGAATAACTGACTGTCTGCAGACTTTCCGGTGACGCCATCCTCGGCGATCAGCTTGAGCACGCGCGCGGTGGCAGTGGCTCCGGGCGCAATCGCATTGACACGCACCTTCTCAGCTGCGTACTCGACAGCCATCGAGCGTGTCAGCGCGCTGATCGCGCCCTTGGCAGCGGTGTAGGCGTCCTTTCGGTGCGTGCCGATCAGCGCAAAGATCGACGTCATATTGATCACCGAGCCGCCGCCGCTGGCGATGATCTGCGGAATGCCATAGCGGCATCCGAGCCAAGTGCCGAACAGATCCAGCTTCATCTTGTCCCAGAACTCTTCGAGCGGCGCATCGGTCACGCGCGAATCGCGCTTGGTCGACCCGCCGGCGTTGTTGTGCAACACATGCAGCGCACCGAACTCGCGCACCGTAGCCTGTACCGCCGCCTCGACCTGCTCGGCGTCAGTGACGTCGGTGGGCACGAACAGTGCGCGGCCGCCTGACGCACGGATTAGTGCAACAGTTTCCTCGCCGGCCGCACGGTCCCAGTCCACTACCGAGACTTGCGCTGCCTCTCGGGCGAACAGCATCGCGGTCGCGCGACCGATACCTGAGCCGCCGCCGGTAATCAATGCGATCTTGCCTACCAAGCGTGCCATTGTGAACCCCGCCATCCAGTAACAGCCACACCGATGGCGGCTGCCGAAGACGTCGATAATAGCCGCACCGTCGACGCTGACCGGTTGTAAAGTCGATGATCGCGAACAAGGGGCGAGCGATGTGGCTAAG
This sequence comes from Quisquiliibacterium sp., assembly GCA_023257915.1. Taxonomy (GTDB): domain Bacteria; phylum Pseudomonadota; class Gammaproteobacteria; order Burkholderiales; family Burkholderiaceae_E; genus Quisquiliibacterium. Next base: position 2,584 of record JALRBB010000122.1, read on the forward strand.
AAACTGCTGGTATGTGATCGCCTGGGATCATGAAATCCCAGCTGCCGACGATGCGCATCTGTTCTCGCGCAAGGTGCTGGGCGAGCCCATCCTCGTCTACCGCACTGCGAGCGGCAGCATGACGGCCATTGCCGACAAGTGCTGCCATCGACACGCACCGCTGTCGGTCGGACGCCGCGAAGGCGACAACATTCGCTGCGGCTATCACGGACTGCTGTTCGACCCCGACGGCAAATGCCGGGAAGTTCCGGGCATGGATGCACCACCGCCCAAGGCATGCGTCAAAAAGTATCCGCTGGCAGTCAAATACAAATGGGTCTTCGTCTGGATGGGAGATCCGGACAAGGCGGACGAAACGATGCTGCCGGACAATTTCTCCTGTGACCACCCGGACTGGAAGAACATTCCGGGCTATCTGCACTACGAGACGCCCTACCTGCTGATCGCGGACAACCTGCTGGATTTTTCGCACCTCAGCTACGTGCATCCGAACACTCTTGGGGGCAGCAAGGAGATCGCGCTGGCCAAGCCGATTGTCGAAACCGTCGATGCCAACGGACAGCGCGGCGTCAAGGTGTCGCGCTTCATTCCAAACGTGCCGGCACCGCCGTTCTACACCCGGTTTCGCAGCTTCGATTCGAACATCGACCGCTGGTTCGTCTATGAGTTTTTGTTCCCGTCAACGCTGCTGATGCACTCCGGCGGCAGACCGATTGGCGATGCGCCGGACGACAACAGCCGGGCCGTGATCAATCATAGTTGCCAGACGCTGACCCCGGAGACGGAAACCTCCACGCACTACTTCTTTCAGCAATCGCACCGCGCGATTCTGAATGACGATACGGTCAGGCACAGCATGTACAACACGCTGCTCGAAGCCTTCAACGAAGACCGGGACATGATCTCGGCGCAATACCGCAACCTGAGTGACGGCGCCCTGGAGCAGATGCTGCCGCTGCACTTCGACTCGGCGCTGATCCGGTTTCGCAAGATGCTCAAGGATGCGGTGGAGGCCGAAAAACCGTGACACCGACTGCTCACACGAGCCTGGATGTAAAGTTGCGGCCTGCCAGCGGGTATGCCGCTCAGACGATTCGACAGAGGAAGACACGATGACCAAAATGACGATCATCGGCCTGGGCATCATGGGCCGACGAATGCTGGACAACGCGCTGTTCCACCCGGACTTCGAGATTTCCGGCGTCTGGGACCCCTCTCCCGCGGCCGTAGCC
>JALRBB010000130.1 GCA_023257915.1 Quisquiliibacterium sp.
GGGCGCAACTATCCGCCGACGCTGGGCATCCTGGCCGACGCGCGCACCTTCCTGGAACAACTGCTGGCCGAGGCCAGTCGCGGTGCCTCCCCCGATGTGGCGCGCCTGAACGAATGGCATGCGCAGATCGCCGGCTGGCGGGCCGAGTGGGATGACTACGTGCGCCCGAACTTCGAGGTGCATGCGTCGCCGATGCGCCCGGAGCGGGTGGTCGCCGACTGCCGCGCGGTGCTGCCCGATGACGCAATCATCTCGCTCGACTCCGGCATTCACCACAACTGGTTCATGCAGTTTTGGCAAGCGCGCCAGCCGCAGGCGATGCTCAATACCTGGGGTTACTCGGGCATGGGCTTCGGCCCGAGCGCCATTCTTGGCGCCAAGCTTGCGGCGCCCGATCGTCCCTGCGTGTCGATCTGTGGCGACGGCGGCTTCACGATGGTGCCGCATGTGCTGTGCACCGCGGTCGAATACGACATCCCCGCGGTGTGGGTGGTCTGGAACAACTTCGCCTGGGCGGCGATTCGTGACCTGCAGTACGCCTACTTTGACGGGCGCGAGATCGGCACCGCGTTTTACAGCGGGCCAGACCGCAAACCCTACAACCCGGATTTCGCCGCGATGGCGCGCTCCTGCGGCGTCGAGGGCATCACGGTCACGCGCTCGCAGGATTTCGCCGGTGCACTGCAGCAGGCGATCGCCATGAACAAGCCCTGCCTGATCGATGTGCATGTTGATGCAAACATCCGTCCGCCGGGCACCGGAGCCTGGGGGCTGCCGCCGATTCCGCCCAAAGAGCCGGTGTTCGGTTCCAAATATGTGGCAGGTCAGTAAGGCCCGCTTCCACACAATCGTTCGTTGCTGAAACAGGAAAGCCTCGATGGCCAAGTCAAGCAAGCCCGCCGCGAAAACTCCCGCGAAATCCGCACCGCGCAAGGCGGTGATCCGCAACATCGTCGAAGAGCCCTGGCAGCAGTTTCCGGGGCACTTCGGCGGCGCGCTGTCCAAGGCGCTGGTACGACCGGAAAATGTCGGCTCCAGGCTAGTCGACTACCGGATCTCCACCTACCAGCCGATGGCCCATGTCGAGTTGCATGCGCACAAGGTGCAGGAGCAGATCTATCACGTGCTCGAAGGCGAGGGCATGATGGAAATTGATGGTGAACGTCGCATCGTGCGCAAGCACGACGTGATCTTCCTGCCGCCTGGGGTGCCGCACAAGATCACCAACGAGGGTCTTGGCGATCTGACCTTCATCGTCGTGACCACGCCGGTCGAGGACAAGTGAACTAAGCCGGCGCCATGCCGGCTGTCAGTGGCCCGATCGGCCCGATCGGCGTCGGTAGTCGCAGATCGCGTAGCGCAGTCCAGTGCTGGATTGCGCGTCGCGCCGTTCGACCACTTCCCAGGCTGCGGGATCGGGCGCGTCGAACCAGGCGTCTCCGTCGAAGTCTTCGTCGATCTCGGTGAGCACGATCCGGTCGGCGAGCGTCATCGCTTCGCGGTAGATCTGCGCGCCACCGACGATCATGGCTTCATTCCCGGAGATGGAGGGATCTGCGCACGGGGTGCCGGCCAGCGTAATCGCGTCAGGCAGTGAAGCGGCGCTTTCGCAGCCGGTATGCGCCCATCCTCGGTCGCGGGTGACAACGATTGTGCGACGACCAGGCAGTGGTCGGCCGATCGACTCGAAGGTGCGACGGCCCATGATCAATGCATGACCGAGCGTGGTCGCCTTGAAATGCGCCAGATCTTCCGGAAGTCGCCAGGGCAGCGCATTGTCTCGACCGATCACGCCGTTGCGCGCGCGCGCAACGACGATCGTCACGCGCGGGCGCGTCCCGGCGGCAGACGCGTCACTCACACCGCCACCGGGGCTTTGATGTGCGGATGGCTCTGGTATCCGGCGATTTCGAAATCTTCGAAGCGATAGTCGAAGATCGACTCTGGTTTGCGCAGGATGTTCAGCCGCGGCAGCGGATGCGGATCACGCGACAACTGCTCGCGTGCCTGCTCGAGATGGTTCAGGTACAGGTGGCAGTCGCCGCCAGTCCAGATGAATTCGCCGGGCTTCAGATCGCACTGCTGCGCCACCATCTCGGTCAGCAGCGCATAGGAGGCGATGTTGAATGGCACGCCCAGAAAGATATCGGCACTGCGTTGGTACATCTGGCAGGACAGCCGACCGCCTGCCACGTAGAACTGAAAGAACGCATGGCAGGGAGCCAGCGCCATCTTCGGGATGTCGGCAACGTTCCAGGCGGACACCAGCAGGCGCCGCGAATCCGGATCCTTGCGGATCCGCGCAATCACGTCAGCGATCTGGTCGATTTCGCCGCCTTCCCGGGTCGGCCAGTGCCGCCACTGGTAGCCGTAGACCAGACCGAGTTCGCCGCTTGCGTCAGCCCATTCGTCCCAGATCGTGACGCCGTTGTCGCGCAGGTAGCTGACGTTGGTGGAACCCTGCAGGAACCACAGCAGCTCATGCACGATAGAGCGCAGATGCAGCTTCTTGGTGGTGACCATCGGGAAGCCGTCGGCCAGATCGAAACGCATCTGCCAGCCAAACACCGAGCGTGTGCCGGTGCCGGTTCGGTCGGCCTTCTCGGTGCCCTTGTCGAGCACCTGCCGCATCATGTCGAGGTATTGGCGCATCGCGCAATCTTACCTTTGCGGCTGGACGCTTGCTGGCTTGCGTTCAGCCGCGACCCGCGGTTGCTGCGTAGGACGAGGGGGGGTGCTGCGCAAGGCGTTGGCACCTGCCGGGGGCAGCGCACGCAGCGCAGGAGCCGGCGTGGTTTTGCTCGATGGCGGCTGGTTGGGACCGCTGGTCAGGACCGCCAGCGAGGTGGTCGGTGGTGACGGCAGTTCGGTGCGCGCTGTTCCGCTGGCGATGACCACCGCGTCGCTGCGCACTTCGGCCAGATGCTGGCCTGCGCCCAGAAGCTCGCCGACCGCATAGGCACGTGCCGGCTTGCCGTCGATCGTCAGAATCGCGCTACCCAGTTCACCAGCCGCGACGACGCCTTGCACCTGGATGTTGCGAGCCGCCACGGCTTGCAGCACGACGCGGGTGCTGCCGAACAGGGTGGCGGCCCGCTGCAGTTCTGGCAGCGCGCCGGATTCGGCGGCGGAAGTTCCCGGAGCCAGAGGCGGGCGCGGCGCGAGAAGGGAGACTGCCCAGTAGGCCGAAACCGCGCACAGCAACGCGAACAGCACCAGCGAGGCCAACCAGGCTGGCAGGCTCAGCGAGCGGATCGCGGGGATCGGGATCGTGCGCATCGTGGTTCTGTTCGGGCGACAAGGGTAGGGCGTTGACGGCTTCGCGGTCAGGGCCGCGGAGGGTTTCGCGCAGCTGCGTGAAACCGGTTCTGGCAGCTGGCCCGCTGCTATCATAGCCCGACCATGACGCTGGCATCGATCGGCCTGGGGCGAAAGCGTGTTTGCCTTGGCGCAGCGATGCGCCCGAAGTTCCTGTCGAGGATTCCGATGACTTGTCCGTTTCGTTCGAGACTTGCTGTGCGACGTCGCTCCCAGGGGTTCACGCTGATCGAACTGATGGTGGTGATCGTGATCCTCGGAGTGCTCGCCGCACTCGTGGTTCCCAGAGTGATGGATCGCCCTGACGAGGCGCGCGTGATCGCCGCGCGGCAGGACATTGCCTCGATCATGCAGGCACTGAAGCTGTATCGCCTGGACAACCAGCGTTATCCGACGACCGAGCAGGGCTTGCAGGCGCTGGTTACCCGCCCGAGCGCCGGCCCGGCGGCAAACAACTGGAAGTCCTACCTGGACAAGCCGCCGGTCGATCCCTGGGGTAAGCCTTATCAGTACCTCAATCCCGGCATCAAGGGCGAGATCGATGTATTCAGCCTGGGAGCCGACGGTCAGCCCGGCGGCACCGGCGTGGATGCGGACATCGGATCGTGGGGCCTGTAGCAGGACGCTGGTCGCGGCCGCCGCAGCGCGGCTTTACGCTGATCGAACTGCTGGTCGCGCTCGTCGTCGCCGCGGTCGCGATCTCGATGATCGCGTTCAACGGATTTTCCGGCGGGCAGCGCGGGCTGCGTTTCGAGGCCGAGCGGATGGCCCAGATCCTGGCACTGGCGAGCGAGGAGGCCCAGTTGCGCGGAACCGCGATCCGCTTGCAGGCCGACGACTCCGGTTATCGCTTTCTGGTGCTGCGCGAGCGACGCTGGCTGCCGTTGCTCGATGACGAAGATCTGCGCGAGCGTCGCTGGGACGAAAGCACCCGGATCGCCTTGCTGCGACCCGACGGCTACGGACAAGTCGAGTTTGGCCGCGATGTGGTCGACGTGCCGTTCTCGATCGAACTGGTTCGCGACCAGGCGCGGGTGACGATCCACGCCAACGGGCTGGGAATGTTCGATGTGCGGTGAGCGGCCCTGTCGGGCAGGCAAGGGGTTCACGCTGATCGAGGTGCTGGTCGGGCTGACCATCGTGGCGATTGCTCTGATGGCCGCATTGCGGGCAGTCGGCTCGCTGACCGAGACCAGTCAGAGCCTGCGGGCGCGCACCTTCGCGCAGTGGAGCGCCGAAAATCGTCTGGCCCAGATTCGGGTGCAGTCGGAGTTCCCGGGAATCGGGAGAAGGCGCTATGACTGTTCGCAGGCGGAGGTGGCGCTGGTCTGCCAGGAGGATGTCTACGCAACGCCGAATGCCTCGTTCCGGCGAGTCGAGATGTCGGTGTTCGAAGCGCCAGCCGGACAGCGTGTCGCCCGCCTGGTCGGCTTTGCGACGAATCTGCCATGAGCAGGCCGACACGAAACGCTGCCGGCACGCGGCGCCAATTCAGTGCAGGCTTCACGCTGGTGGAACTGCTGGTTGCGATCGCGCTGATGGCAGTGCTGGCGGTGCTCGGCTGGCGGGGCCTGGACACCGTGCTCGACTCGCGCGAGCGGATCACCCGCGCATCGGATTCGTTGCGTGCGATGTCGGTCGCCTTCACCCAGATGCAGGAAGATTTGCGCCGCGCCTGGCCGGTGCGATTGCTGAACCTGGCAGTTCCCGTGGTCAGCTTTGTTGCCCAGCCTGCCGGTCGGCCGCCAGCCTTGCTGCTGGTTCGAGAGTCGCTGCCGGCCGGCGGCGTGCCGCAGATCCAGCAGGTTGTCTACCGGCTGCGCGACGATGTCTTTGAACGTGGCTTTGCGCGCTGGTCCGCGCCGGATTCGCCCAAGGGTGCCGGCGCTGCGAACGCGGTCGCGGCCCGGATCGGCGAGCCGGCGATCGATGCGCAATTCATCTGGCAGCCCTTGGTTTCCGGGGTGCGTGGGCTACAGTTCCGCGCCTTCGTGCCAGGGCGCGGCTGGTTGCCGGAGGCGGCGCTGGTGCAGCCGGCGATCCAGCAGTCAGCCGGCGTGCCCTCTGGCGCCGTGGCTGGAGTGGGCAATTCCACTGTGTCGATGCCAACGGGTATCGAGGCGGTGCTCGAAGGCGTCGGCGGCGCGCGCATCGTGCGCCTGCTGACGGTCAAGGACTGATGCAAGCGCGCCCGCATCCGTGTCTGAGAGTCGGCCAGCGTGGTGCGGCGATCGTGACGGCGTTGCTGATCGTGATGCTGGCCACGACGGTCGTCGCGACCCTTTTCGTGCGTGAGAACGTGACCTTGCGGGCGGTCGAAAACCGCCAGGCACTCGCACAGACCCGCTGGATCGAGCGCGCTGCGATCGACTGGGCCAAGGTGATCCTGCGCGCAGATGCCAGGTCCGGCGTTGTCGACCATCTCGGTGAGCCCTGGGCGGTGCCGGTCGCCGACACCGAACTCGACGAGACCGTGACTGCAGGCGCGCAGATCGGCCGCAATTCTCGACCGGCAATGCTGACCGGGCAGATCAGCGATGCTCAGTCGCGACTAAACCTGAATTCGCTGGTGCAGTCCGGGCGTCCGGTGCAGGGGCAGCTCGAGGCCTTGCGTCGCTTGTTCGAGATGCTCGACATTGCTCCGTCACTGGCCGACACGGTGCTCGAGCGGGTGCAGCGCGGGCAGCCGACGCTCGAGGATGGCAAGACGGTGCCGGCGCTGCAGGCGCCAATCCTGCGGTTGACCGACTTGCTGGCGTTGCCGGGGTTTGATGCTGACAGCGTCGAGCGAC
>JALRBB010000296.1 GCA_023257915.1 Quisquiliibacterium sp.
GTCCGTGTCGACCGACACCCGCACGCTTGCCCCCGGCGCGCTCTTCGTCGCGCTGCGCGGCGAGCGCTTCGATGCGCACGAGTTCCTAGTGCAAGCCGCGCAGCGCGGCGCGGCCGCCGTGGTCTGCGAGCGCTGGCCACAGGGGCTGGATGTTCCGGGTCTGCTGGTTGCAGATTCGCGCGTGGCGCTCGGCGAGATCGCGCGCGGCTGGCGTCAGCGATTCAGGCTGCCGCTGATCGCGGTGACCGGCAGCAACGGCAAGACCACGGTCAAGGAGATGATCTCCTCGGTCCTGGCGGCCGTGTTCGGTGAGCAGGCGCGGCTCGCCACGCAGGGCAATCTCAACAATGAGGTCGGAGTGCCGCAGACCGTCTTCCGGCTCGGCGACCAGCACCGGGCCGCGGTGCTCGAGCTGGGGATGAATCATCCGGGCGAGATCGCCTGGCTTGCGCATATCGCGCGGCCGACCATCGCGATGGTGAACAACGCGCAGCGCGAGCATCAGGAGTTCCTTGGCAGCGTTGAGGCGACTGCCCGCGAAAACGGCGCGGTGATTGCGGCCTTGCCCGGCGACGGGGTTGCGGTCTTTCCGGGTGATGATCCGCATGCGTCGATCTGGCGGGCGCTGGCGGCCAAGCGGCGCCGGGTCGAGTTCGGTTTCGATGCAGCCTTGCCGGTGCATGCCTCGGCGCAGTCCGATCCGGCCGGGTTCGAGCTCAGCGTCGGTGGACATCAGCGTCATCTGCGGCTCGAAATCGATGGGCTGCACAATGTGCGCAATGCGATGGCCGCGGCGGCCTGTTGTCACGCCGCCGGCCTCGATATCGACACGATCGTGCGCGGCTTGCAGGCGTTCCGGCCGGTGCGCGGACGCATGGCCCGCCGGCAATGCGCGAGCGGTGCCGCGCTGATCGACGACAGCTACAACGCCAATCCCGATTCGGTGCGCGCGGCGATCGATGTGCTGGCTGGCTGGCAAGGTCCCACGGTGCTGGTGCTTGGCGACATGGGCGAGGTCGGTGAGCAAGGGCCGCAGTATCACCGCGAGGTCGGGCAGTACGCGGCGCAGCGTGGCATCGGCCGCCTGCTGACACTGGGCAGCGCCACGCAGGCCAGCGCCGAGGCCTTTGGCGCAGCCGCGCAGCATTTCGGCGACGATCTCGACGGCTTGCTGGCAGCCTTGCGCGAGCTTGCGGTGCCCGGCGCCTGCGTGCTGGTCAAGGGTTCACTGTTCATGCGCATGGGGCGGGTCGTCGAGGCGATCGCAGCCGATGGCGCCACTGGCGAGGCGGGACACTGATGCTGCTCGAACTTGCCCAGTGGCTGGCGCGCGACTTTCGTGCCTTCTCAGTCTTTAACTACATCACGCTGCGAGCGGTGATGGCGACGCTGACGGCCCTGGCGATCGGTCTGGTGTTCGGCCCGCTGCTGATCCGCAAGCTGACGGTGCTCAAGGTCGGCCAGGCGGTCCGCGAGGACGGGCCGCAGACGCACCTGATTAAGTCCGGCACGCCCACGATGGGCGGCGCGCTGATCCTGATTGCGATCGGCGCAGCCACGCTGTTGTGGAGTGACCTGTCCAACCGCTTTGTCTGGGCGGTGCTGGTCGTTACGCTGGGCTTTGGCTGGATCGGCTGGGTCGACGACTATCGCAAGGTGGTTCACAAGAACCCGAAGGGCATGCCGGCCGCCGAGAAATACGGCTGGCAGTCGCTGATCGGAATCGTCGCTGCGGTCTATCTCGCGTTCGCGGTTCCGGCGCAATCGAATGCCGAGGCGATCGACCTGTTCTTCAAATGGGTTGCCAGCGGACTGGCGATCGACCTGCCTCCGAAGGCCGACCTGATCGTGCCGTTCTTCAAGAACATCGCCTATCCGCTCGGTGTGTTCGGTTTCATCGCGCTGAGCTACTTCGTCATCGTCGGCACCAGCAACGCGGTCAACCTGACCGACGGCGCCGATGGACTGGCGATCATGCCGTCGGTGCTGGTCGGCTCTGCGCTTGGTGTGTTCGCCTACGTGACCGGCAATTCGGTGTTCTCGAAATATCTGTTGATCCCCTACATCCCGGGCGCCGGTGAACTGGTGGTCTTTTGCGGCGCGATTGCCGGCGCCGGGCTGGCGTTTCTATGGTTCAACGCGTATCCGGCGCAGGTGTTCATGGGGGATGTCGGCGCGCTGGCGCTCGGTGGCGCGCTGGGCACGATCGCGGTGATCGTGCGCCAGGAAATCGTGCTGTTCATCATGGGCGGAGTGTTCGTTGCCGAGACCGTCTCGGTGATGCTGCAGGTTGGTTACTTCAAGTACACGAAGCGCCGCTACGGTCAGGGCCGGCGCATCTTCCGGATGGCGCCGCTGCATCATCACTTCGAAGTTGGCGGCGTCAAGGAAAGCCAGGTCGTCGTGCGTTTTTGGATCGTCACGATGATGCTGGTGCTGTTCGGCCTTTCCACGCTGAAGCTGCGCTGATCCGGGGCCCGCGCAAACATGAATCCCGTCAACCCCAGCCAGCCAGTGCAGTTGCAGCTGTTCGATCTGAACGGACGGCATGCACTGGTTGCCGGTCTGGGCCTGTCGGGGCTGGCGATGGCCCGCTGGGCGGCCAGTCGCGGTGCACGGGTCAGCGTTGTCGACACCCGCGAGGCGCCGGCGCAACTGGACACGCTGCGCGCCGAGTTGCCCGATGCGCAGTTTCGTTGTGCACCGATGACTGAGGCTCTGCTCGAAGGCGTGGATGCGCTGCTTTGGAGCCCGGGTTTGTCGACCGAGATCGGCGAATCGGCGACGCTGTACGCGCAGGCCCGCGCTCGCGAAATACCGATCCTTGGCGAGATCGAACTGTTTGCCCAGGGGCTCGCCGTCTTGCGTGAGCAGGACTATGCGCCGCGCGTGGTCGCGATCACCGGCACCAACGGCAAGACCACGACCACCCGGCTGGTCGGTCATCTGTGCGAGGCGGCCGGTATCCGCGTTGCGGTTTGCGGCAACATCGCCCCGGCCGCACTCGACGTGCTGCGCGAGGCGATCGATTCGTCAGCCCTGCCCCAGATCTGGGTTCTGGAGTTGTCCAGCTTCCAGCTTGCGGTGACCGACAGCCTGGTCGCCGATGCGGCGGCCATCTTGAACCTGTCGCAGGATCATCTCGACTGGCATGCATCGATGCAAAGCTATGTCGACGCCAAGCAGCGTATCTACCGGGGCGCCCGAGTGTGTGTCTACAACCGCGACGACCCCGACACGAAACCGCGCAGAGCCGGCGAGCATCTGAGCTTCGGAGCTGGGCTGCCGCAGCAGATCGGTGACTTTGGCATCGCGTACGACGGTGGTTTGCGCTGGCTGGCGGCGGCGGTCGCCGGCGAGGAGGCGCTCGGGCGTCGGCGCAAGGAGCCGGTGGCTGCGCTGCTCAAACGGCTGATGCCCGCCGATGCATTGATGGTGCGCGGCGCGCACAACCAGATGAACGTATTGGCCGCGCTGGCGCTGGCTCAGGCGGTTGGCGTGCCGATGGCCAGGATGCTGCACGCACTGCGCGACTTCGTCGGCGAACCGCATCGCTGTCAGCTGGTGGCGATGGTCCATGAGGTCGAGTACTACAACGACAGCAAGGGCACGAACGTCGGTGCCACGGTGGCTGCGCTTGGCGGGCTGGGTCGTCGTTGCGTGCTGATCGCTGGCGGCGAGGGCAAGGGCCAGGATTTCTCACCGCTGCTGGCGGCGGTGCGCAACCATGCTCGCGCGGTGCTGCTGATCGGTCGCGACGCGGCCCTGATTCGCGAGGCGATTGCACTGAGCGGCGTGCCGATCGAAGACTGTGACAGTCTGGAGCAGGCTGTCGCCCGAGCCGCCGCCATCGCGCAAGCCCACGACGCAGTGCTGCTGTCACCGGCTTGCGCGAGCTTCGACATGTTCCGCAATTACGGGCATCGCGGCGAAGCCTTCATCGAGGCGGTGCATCGGCTGGCCGAGGAGGCGGGCGTCCCATGCTGAGCCTGCGCCTGTCTGCCCGCAACCCGTCCGGGCGTCCGTCATCGCGCACCGCGCCAGTGACCGGTACGCGGGCGATCGATGTCGCCATGGTCTGGGTGATTGCGATCCTGCTGCTGACCGGGCTCGTGATGGTGTACTCGGCTTCAGTTGCGCTGCCCGATTCGCCGCGGTTTGCGAACTACAAGCCGTCGCACTTTCTGATGCGTCATACGTTCGCGATCACGCTGGGCGCCGGTCTGGCGCTTGCCGCATTTGCAGTGCCGATCCGAATTTGGGACAAGTGGGCGCCGATCCTGTTCCTGATCGGGCTGGTGTTGCTGGTCATCGTGCTGATCCCCGGCGTTGGCAAGGTGGTCTACGGGGCTCGCCGCTGGCTGTCGCTCTATGTGCTGAACCTGCAGCCCTCGGAACTGATGAAGCTCTTTGTCGTGCTGTATGCGGCCGGCTACACGGTTCGCAAGCAGGACTACATGCAGCATTTTTCACGCGGCTTCATGCCGATGGGAACCGCAGTCGCACTCGTTGGCCTGCTGCTGCTGCTCGAGCCCGATCTTGGTGCGTTCATCGTGATCGCCGCGATCGCAATGGGCGTGTTGTATCTGGGCGGCGTCAACGGTCGCCTGTTCGCCGGGTTGGTGCTGATCGCATTGACCACGTTCGCGCTGCTGATCCTGATGTCGCCCTGGCGTCGCGACCGGATCTTCGCGTACCTCGATCCGTTCGCCGATCCGCTCGGCAAGGGCTATCAGCTGACCCATTCGCTGATCGCATTCGGCCGTGGTGAGTGGTTCGGTGTCGGTCTGGGTGCCTCGGTCGAAAAGCTGCACTACCTGCCCGAGGCGCACACCGACTTTCTGCTCGCGGTGATTGGCGAGGAACTCGGCCTGATCGGCGTACTGACGATCGTCGCGCTGTTTTACTGGCTCACCAAGCGCTGCTTTGAGATCGGCCGTCAGGCGATCGCGCTGGATCGCGTGTTTGCCGGACTGACCGCCAAGGGCATCGGACTGTGGATCGGTTTTCAGGCCTTCATCAACATGGGCGTGAACCTGGGTCTGCTGCCGACCAAGGGTCTGACCTTGCCGCTGATGAGTTATGGAGGCACCGGCATTCTGGTCAACTGCATCGCGCTGGCGATCGTGCTGCGTGTCGACTATGAAAACCGGCTGCTGATGCGGGGTGCCGCATGAAGACCATCATGATCATGGCCGGCGGTACTGGCGGCCACGTGATGCCGGGCCTGGCGGTTGCCGGTTCGATGCGCGCGCGTGACTGGCGCGTGGTCTGGATGGGCAATCCGTCCGGCATGGAGGCCACGCTGGTGCCGCAGCACGGCATCGAGATGCACTGGGTGCGTTTCGGCGGCTTGCGCGGCAAGGGGCTGGGTACCAAGCTGCTGCTGCCGCTGAACCTGCTGCGCGCATTCTGGCAGTCGCTGCGCGAGTTGCGCCGGGCGCGACCCTCGGTCGTGCTGGGCATGGGCGGCTACATAGCCTTTCCCGGTGGCATGATGGCCGCGCTGCTGGGCATCCCGCTGGTGGTGCACGAGCAAAATGCGGTCGCCGGGCTGGTCAACAAGATTCTCGCCCGCGTCGCCGATCGGGTTCTGGTGGCGTTCCCGGACACCCTGCCCGCTGCGCAGTGGTGCGGCAACCCGGTGCGCGAAGCGATCGCGGCGCTCGCCTCACCGGCGAGTCGTTATGCCGGCCGCGAGGGACCGCTGCGGCTGCTGGTGGTCGGTGGCAGTCTGGGCGCGCGTGCGCTTAACGAGACCGTGCCCAAGGCACTTGCGCTGATCGACCCGGCACTGCGGCCTCAGGTTACACACCAGAGTGGCAAGGCGCATCGACAGGCGCTGCAGGCTGCCTACGAGCATGCCGGCGTGCAGGCGCAACTGGTCGATTTCATCGACGACATGGCCCAGGCCTATGCCCAAGCCGATCTGGTGCTGTGCCGGGCCGGAGCGATGACCATCGCCGAACTGGCCGCGGCCGGGGTGCCCAGCGTGCTGGTGCCGTTCCCGCATGCAGTCGACGATCACCAGACCCTGAACGCGCGCTTCCTGTCCGAGCGCGGCGCGGCGCTGCTGGTGCCGCAAACCGAGCTCAGCGCCGAGCGGCTCGCCGGCTTGCTGCGCGAACTCGATCGCTCTCGCCTGCTGGAGATGGCGCAGCGGGCCCGCGCCGCCGCGCGCCCGAATGCCGCCGCACAGGTCGCCGACGTCTGCGAGGCCATGGCAAGCCGATGAAGCACAAGGTCAGAAAAATCCACTTCGTCGGCATCGGTGGTGCCGGTATGAGCGGCATCGCCGAGGTTCTGCTGAACCTTGGCTATCAGGTTAGCGGCTCGGATATTTCGGCGAGCGCGGTGACCCGCCGACTCGCGCAACTCGGCGTGCAGGTCAGTCTGGGACACGACGCGTCGCATATCGCAGGTGCCGACTGCGTGGTTACCTCGACCGCAGTCAGACCCGACAATCCGGAGGTGCTTGCGGCTCGCAGCGCGCGGGTACCGGTCGTGCCGCGCGCGCTGATGCTCGCCGAGCTGATGCGCCTCAAGCAGGGCATCGCGGTGGCCGGCACCCACGGCAAGACCACAACCACCAGCCTGGTGGCCAGCGTTCTTGCCGAAGGCGGGCTCGACCCGACCTTTGTCATTGGCGGACGGCTGGAAAGCGCGGGTGCCA